>JADFSL010000012.1:12435-16640 GCA_022560785.1 Patescibacteria group bacterium | reverse complement strand
TTTGATGATTTGGTTACTGCAGAAGTACTCCTTGATACTGAAATCACAAAAGAATTGAGAGATGAAGGGAGTGTTCGCGACTTTATACGTCGGGTACAGGAGTTGCGGAAAACAAGAGGACTCACTCCTCGTGACACCACTTCGCTTGTGATTGAAACCAGCAATCTTGGAAAGGAGCTCATCATGGCACATGAGAAAATAATTAAAAAGACTGCGCTACTTGATACGATAACGTTTGCACCAAACTCTGGCGAGTCAATTACTATTTTGGGAAATATTTTTAAGATAGAACTGAAGTAACAGCAATGTCTCACCACGTGCACACAACAGAGGGGTTTGTCATTGGCGGAATAGATACCGGTGAGTCACATCGGTATCTTTCATTACTCACTAAAGAGTTCGGACTCATAAGGGCGGTCGCGCGGAGTGTGAGAGTTGAACAATCAAAACTCAGATACAATTTGCAGGACCTAGCGTGTGTGGACATTTCTCTTGTCCGAGGAAGAGAAGTTTGGAGAATCACAGGTGCTAAAGAACGGTACAATACCTATTGGGAATTACGCGATCAAAAAAAGAAATGTGCATTGCTGGCACAAGTTACCGTGCTACTTCGTCGACTACTTGCTGGCGAAGAGAAAAATGAACGATTGTTTTCCATTATTTCAAATGGCATAGCATTTTTGCGAAATGAAAAATTGAATGATAATGAGCTGAAACTTTTTGAGTATCTTATAATACTTCGAATATTGCACTCGCTCGGGTACATAGGCAAAGTAGCACAGACAGACCCACTTGTTTCAAGTGAGTTGTTCAAGCGGAACATGCTTACTGCAGTTGCACTCGTGCAGACTGCTGTAGTGCGTGGAATAAATAAAGCACTCAAGGAAAGTCACCTCTAGCAGGGTAGGTATTTGTGTGGCAATAATGATGATTATGCTATACTTTTTTCCAACCTCCTCAGTTTTTATCGTTTGCGGTATAATACAATTGTATCCAAGGTTCTATTTTCATGAATTAGCGGTGTGATGTTTTTATTTTATGTTTAAAAATTTTGGCGGGCAAATAAGAAACGACAATTATGGATGAAAAGAGCAGAATTGAGCACTTACAAAAACAACTCTACTCTCGCAATAGTAAGCATTTAGGAATACAAAAGCGGAGAGAGCTTCGAGAGGTTGCTTATGATACTCCGAAGCGCTGGCATGATACACAGAAACCTCAGACTCCCAAGACCCAAACACCAGAAAAAAAGTCACTACTCTCACGGCTTTTGGTCATATCCGGGGTGTTTTTTGTCATGGCACTTGGTCTTTCACTCCTGTTTTTTTTCGGTGATGCTAATGTCATATCTTCAAAGAATATTGAAATAACAGTAGAAGGACCGACAACTATCGGCGGTGGAGAAGAAATGATACTTCAACTCTCAATCGTAAACAAAAACAGTGTCTCAATAAAGCTTGTGGACTTACTTATTGAATATCCAGAAGGGACACGTTCAGTGGACAATCTCGGAATTGAGCTACCGCGCTTTAGGGAATCAATTGGCACATTGAGACCCGGCGAGCGAGTACAAAAAACCATACGCGCAGTTCTCTTTGGTAAAGAAAACAGCCAGAAAGATATTGCCATAACCATTGAATATCGGATAGATGGTTCAAATGCAATTTTCTTTGCTGAAAGAAAGTACCAGCTCACAATAAGTTCTTCACCATTGTCGCTCTCAATTAATTCGCTCAAGGAAATTACTTCGGGGCAGAGTATTGAACTTTCAGCAACCATAACTTCAAATTCAACCACACTCATGAAAGATGTGTTATTGGTCGTTGAGTATCCGTTTGGTTTTGAATTTAAATCGGCACGCCCAAAGCCGTCATTTGGGGGCAATGTGTGGGAACTTGGCGACATAAAGTCTGGTGGAAAACGAACAGTTACAATTGTGGGCACCATTCGTGGAGAGGATGAAGAAGAACGAATTTTCCGTTTCTCAACCGGTATACAGAGTGAAAAAAACGAAAACAAATTAGAGGTGGCATTCATCACATTTCTCCAATCAATTGTTGTAAAGAAACCATTTATCAGTGTTGATTTAGCACTTGATGGAAGCACGGAAGAAGAATATGTATCCAAAAGTGGTCGGCAGATTCGTGCAGATATCACATGGTTTAATAATTTGCCGGACAGTATTGCGGACGCTGAGATTGAACTAAAGATTCTCGGCAACGCCCTTGATAAATTTTCAGTAAATGTTGAAGGAGGATTTTATCAATCTAACAACAATATTATTTTTTGGAGCAGGGAAACTGACAGTCGACTGGCATCGCTTTCACCAGGACAGAGTGGAACTGTACGATTTTCTTTTAAGTCGTTGAGTCTTTCGTCAGGGGTAACGCTCAGAAATCCTGAAATTACATTTGAAATATCTGTCAAAGGAAAACGGATTTCAAGCGATCGAGTGCCAGAACGTATTACCTCAACACTGGTCAGAACGATTAAAATTGCGTCTGATTTGCTTCTTAATGCTCGTGCCGTATACTTTAGCGGGCCATTCGTTAACAGTGGTCCAATACCACCTAAGATAGGAGTTGAGACGACATACACTGTTGTTTGGATTGTTACCAATGTGCAAAATGCTGTTGCAGGAACCAAGGTAGTTGCAACAATTCCCTCGTATATCAGATGGGTAGGAATGGTAAATCCTAGCAGTGAAAGTGTTACTTTCAACTCAATTGATCGGGAAATTGTTTGGAATGTCGGGGAAGTTGAGTCAGGAGGCGGTAGCACCAGTGCATCGCAGCGAGAAGTTGCATTTCAGGTGGCGTTTACACCGAACATTAACCAGTTTGGCAGTGCTCCAATCTTGGTAAATAAGCAAGTAGTGAGCGGGTTTGACCGGTTTGCAGAAGTTACCGTTGAGCACACCAAAGCGCCGCTTACCACACTACTCTCCACCGATCCAGGATTTCCAAACAATGGTGAAGCTGTAACGCAATAATTCACCCTCCTAAGTTTTTAGCTATGTTTAGCGAAGCTAAATGAAAAAGTAAGCAAAATAATCCTAAGGGAGGAAATAATATATTTACAAATAAGCAGAAAGAGTTTTAATAACTAAAAATTCTTGCCCTCCTAAATTTTACTCAGTAAAACTTTGGAGGGTGAAAAGGTAAATATGAACAAAAACCAATCGCGGACAATGGAAGACATAGTATCACTTGCAAAGCGGCGAGGTTTTATATATCGCGGATCTGAAATATATGGAGGACTTGCTGGCACGTGGGATTATGGACCGCTTGGTGTAGCGCTTAAAAATAACATAAAAAAATTGTGGTGGAATATGTTTGTAGACACACGCGATGATATATATGGCATGGATACATCGATTTTGATGAATGCCAAAGTGTGGCAAGCGAGCGGACACACTGAAGGATTTTCTGATCCACTTATTGAGTGCAAAAAGTGTAAAAAACGCTTTCGTGCTGATCAATTGGAAACAAAAGAGTGTCCTAAATGTGGTGGTGGACTCGGCAGTGTTAGACAGTTTAACTTAATGTTCAAAACCCATGTTGGAGCACTTGAAGACGAATCATCTGTATCATATTTGCGTCCGGAACCAGCGCAGGGAATGTTTGTAAATTTCAAAAATATCATTGATTCATTTCATCCAAAACTGCCATTTGGCATTGCGCAAATCGGCAAATCGTTTAGAAATGAAATAGCGCCACGTGAGTTTTTGTTTCGTGCGCGAGAATTTGAGATAATGGAACTTGAATATTTTGTAAAAGAAAATGAATGGGAAAAACATTTTAAACACTGGAAAGAACAAATATGGAAATGGATTGATGCTATAGGACTTTCTCGCGAATGTGTTCACGAGCTTGAAGTACCGGAAAATGATCGAGCACATTACTCTAAAAGAACGATAGATTTTGAATACGACTATCCGTTTGGAAGAAAAGAATTGTATGGTCTTGCGTACAGAACCGATTACGACTTAATGCGCCACAGTAAAGAAAGCGGCACCGAGCTTCGCTATCAGGACGAAGAGTCGGGCGAGTATTTTATACCACATGTTATTGAACCAACTTTCGGAGTGGATCGTACGGTTTTTGCAGTACTCTCGGAGTGTTATACGGAGGATGAGCTTGCCGGAGAAAAAAGAACGTTTCTGAAATTACCAGTTGCACTCGCTCCAATTAAAGTTGCTGTAT
>JADFSL010000012.1:0-12425 GCA_022560785.1 Patescibacteria group bacterium | reverse complement strand
CCGAAGATGAGATGGGAGGAGAGACGAGAACCTACTTGCGTCTGCCTGCTGAAATCGCCCCATACCGCGTCATGGTTTCACCACTTCTTAAAAACAAATCCGAGCTTGTAAAAAAAGCAAAAGAAGTAAGAAGTATGCTTCAAAAATCAATTCCAAACGTTGCTTGGGACGATAATGGTAATATCGGGAAACGATACCGCAGACAAGATGAAATTGGAACTCCACATTGTATTACCATAGATTTTGACACACTCGAGGATGATACTGTCACACTTCGCGACCGCGACAGTGGTGCGCAAGTTCGTGTCTCCGTTGAAAAATTGCTTGCACAGCTAACAACGATAGCATTTGAAAAGAGAGATTGAAATGGTATCATTTTCGTATGACTGGAGATTTTAACAGGACAACCATAGAGATAAGTTCAGGAACTATAATACGAATTATTCTGTTTCTGATTCTTGTCGCACTTCTCTATTATCTTCGCGATCTTGTACTTATTGTGCTAACGGCGATAGTTATTGCCTCAGCCATTGAACCAGCGGCAAAATGGTTTATGCGATATCGATTTCCTCGAGTGCTCGCCGTGCTCGTGGTATATATCATTATCGTTTTTTTCTTTCTCGGACTCTTTTATTTCTTTTTGCCACCAATTCTGGACGAGGCGGCTGGATTTTTATCGACACTACCTACGTATCTGGACTCACTTAATTCATCTTCTTCATTTCCGGGTAGTGGTTTTCTGAGTCCACCTGATGGAGCAGAGCCATTTTCTCTTGGTAATTATGTGTCTGAATTGCAATCATCGTTTTCAAATATAACAGGTGGATTTTTCAAAACCATAAGCGTTATATTTGGAGGTGTGTTTAGCCTTTTGTTGATTATTATATTTTCATTTTATTTTGCTGTTCAGGAAACTGGTATTGATGACTTTATCAAAGTTATTACACCTGTTAAACACCAGAAATATGCAGTGGGATTATGGCGTCGTTCACAGCATAAAATTGGATTATGGATGCAAGGACAACTACTTCTGGCACTCATTATAGGTGTATTGGTGTATCTTGGCCTTACAATTTTGGGTGTGCCGTATGCATTTTTGTTGGCGATTCTCGCTGCGGTAGCGGAATTGATTCCGGTATTTGGCCCCATACTTGCGGGAATTCCTGCGGCATTGATTGCCTTTATTGACGGTGGAGCATCGTTCATGTTCATGGTTATAGGTTTGTATGTAATCATTCAACAATTTGAAAATTATCTCATCTATCCGCTTGTGGTTACAAAAGTTGTCGGTGTGCCGCCACTACTCGTCATTCTTGCACTTATTATCGGAGCGCAACTTGCCGGTTTTCTCGGTATTATATTGTCGGTTCCAGTAGCAGCAGCGGTGCAGGAGTTGGTAAATGATGTGAGGAAAGTAAAAGAGAAGATTCAAGTAGAAGCCGCTGAAGAGACGCAATAGTGGCATCGTAATGAAGAAAACTTTTTATATTACAACCACGATTCCGTATGTAAACGCGGAACCACATATTGGTTTTGCACTTGAAGTTGTGCAAGCAGACGTGATTGCTCGTTATAAACGTATAGATCACGAAGTGTTTTTTAATACCGGTGCGGACGAACATGGGCAGAAGATTTGTGAAGAGGCGCGAAAATCAGGAGAGGATGTGCAAGCGTATGTGGATCGTTACGCAGATTCTGTACGAAAACTTAAAGAAACACTCAATCTTTCATACGATAATTTTATTCGAACGACAAGTCCGGAACACAAAAAAGCCGCCAAAGAACTATGGCGGTTGTGTGATAAAAATAAGGATATATATAAGAAAAAATATAAAGGACTTTACTGCGTAGGATGTGAAAGATTTTTAGCTACGCGAGATTTAGTAGATGGTAAATGTCTAATTCATCCTCAACTAGAACCAAAAGTAGTTGAAGAAGAGAATTACTTCTTCAAACTTTCAAATTATACGGAAAAGATAACAGACTACCTCAAGAGAGAAAATATTATTGTTCCACCACACCGATTAAAAGAAGCACAGCAATTTGTTGAGCAAGGACTTGAAGACTTCAGCATCTCTCGTGAAAAAGAAAAGCTTCCGTGGGGAGTGCCAGTTCCTGATGATGATTCGCAGGTGATGTATGTGTGGTTTGATGCACTCACAAACTATATTTCAACTCTCGGCTGGCCAGAGGACAAAGAAGAAAAGTACAAAACATTTTGGGAAAATGGAGAAAAGCTTCAAATGGCAGGGAAAGATCAAATTCGTTTTCAATCCATTATGTGGCCTGCAATGCTCATGTCGGCACAACTCCCTACTCCTGACCAGATTTTTTATCATGGTTTCATAAACTCAGGCGGGCAGCGAATGAGCAAATCACTCGGAAATGTCATCAGTCCTTCTGACCTTGTTGAGAAATATGGTGTAGATGCAACGCGTTACTTTCTTTTGCGTCACATACATCCAATTGACGATACTGATGTTACATGGGAACGGCTTGATGAATGGTACGAAGCAAATTTGGTGAATGGTTTGGGGAATCTTGTAGCACGTGTGATGAAGATGTCCGAAAGTTATCTAGACAGTCCAGTTAATATTTCTGAACCTAAACCAATACCTAATGTAAATAAGCACATAGAACATTTTGAATTCAATCGTGCCTTGGACGATATATGGTTTCATATAAAAGAAACAGATGAACTTATTCAAGAACAAGAACCATTCAAACTTATTAAGACAAACAAGGTTTCTGCTAAAAAACAGGTTAAATATTATGTAAACGATCTTAATAGAATTGCTGTCCAGTTGGAATCTTTTTTACCGGAAACATCAGAAAAAATAAAAACAGCGATTAAAGAAAATAAAATGCCTGAATCATTATTTCCACGCAAAGACTGATGACTCCAAAATATTTTGATATACATTCCCATATTAGTTTCTCTGACTTTGAAAAAGACAGAGTTGCAGTGATAGAACGGATGAAAGATGCTGGTGTTTTTTCCATCACCGTTGGTGTTGACAAGAAAAGTTCGCAAGAGGCAGTTGCGTGTGCTAAGAAGTACAATAATGTGTATGCAACAGTTGGTTTGCACCCAGCTGATAATACAAAAGAAGCATTTATTGAAAAAGATTACGAAAAGCTTGCCCAACATCCGAAAGTGGTGGCAATAGGCGAGTGTGGTCTTGATTATCTTCGCATAAAAGGCGATAAAGAGGAGGAAAAGAAAAGGCAAAAAAAAGAGTTTGAAAAGCAAATTGCATTTGCAGCAAAACACAATAAACCGCTTATGATCCACTGTCGGCAGGCGCACGGCGATATGCTGGACATCTTAACAGAAAAGAAACAAACATTAGGAAACACACTTCGTGGCAATATACATTTTTTCTCTGAAAGCATAGAAACTGCAAAGAAGTATTTTGCGCTTGATTTCACTATTTCTTTTACTGGGGTTATTACCTTCACAGATGACTACAATGAAGCGATAAAGAACGCACCGCTTGATATGATTCTCTCCGAAACCGATTGTCCATTTGTCGCTCCGGTTCCACACCGAAGGTCGCGCAACGAGCCGGTTTATGTAAGAGAAGTAGTAAAACAAATTGCCAATATTCGCGGAGAAGAATACATCGTGGTTGAAAAAGCGCTGCTTGATAATGCAAAAAGAGTTTTTTCTATTTCGCTGTAATTTTTAGGAATCCTCGTAATTTGCAGGGGCATAGCATGTATGGTAGGCTTTGAGCCAATGGCAGAAATAAAAGAATCAGAAAAATCAGATAGCCCGTCAGAGGATGAGGACAAAGTATACGAGCTTAGCTATCACCTTTTGCCTGATATTAAAGAAAATGATATTGAGTCGGAGGTTGCCACTATTAAATCCGTTATAGAAAAAAATGGAGGTAGTTTTATTACAGAAGAAGCACCCAAAAAAATAGAGCTTGCCTATACCATTACTCAGTCTGAAGCAAGTAAAAAAAAGAGATTTAACAATGCACATTTCGGATGGTTGAAATTTGAAACATCAGCCGATGCTATAGTAAACATAAAGGAAGTGCTTGATAAAAATAGAAGTATAATCCGGTTTCTCATCATCAACACTGTTAAAGAATCAACTCTTGCACCACAGCGAGTACTACTTGAGCGTGTAGCTGTGGAAACTCCAAAAAAGGTTACAACACCAATCAAAAAGAATGAACAGGCAAAAGAAAAGAAAACACCAATCTCAGATGAGGAGCTTGATAGAACAATTGAGGAGCTAGTGGTAGAATAAAAATATATGTATCTCAATAAAGCACTTATTATTGGAAATTTAACCAGAGATCCAGAACTCCGGTCACTCCCCTCAGGAGTGCAGGTTGCTACATTTAGTGTTGCCACCAACCGTGTGTGGAAAGACAAAGAAGGCAACAAGCAGGAAAGTGCAGAATTTCATAACATTGTGGTGTTTGGTAGGCAGGCTGAGACCACAGCACAGTATCTGAAAAAAGGAAGTTCGGTTCTTATAGAAGGAAGGCTCCAGACTAGAAGTTGGGAGAGTGACGGGGTGAAAAAATACCGGACAGAAATTGTTGCAGACCGTGTTCAATTTGGTCCACGAAATGCAGGCAATGAAGGAACACAGAGTGCGGGGAGTAGCAGTACAGATACAAAGAAGTCAGCAGATACAATAGAATATCCAGAAGAAGATATTAATCCTGACGACATTCCGTTTTAAATAATTTACATTATGACAAAATGCTATTTCGCAAAACATAATATCAAACATATTGACTACAAAGATATAGATATTCTCAGGAAGTTTTTAAATCCTCACGCAAGAATGCTTTCTCGAAAAAAGACAGGTGTCAGCGCAGGGAGTCAGCGCAAACTCGCTCGCGCGATCAAACGCGCTCGCTTTATGGCACTCCTGCCATTTGTTGAACGCTAGGAGTCACTCAGTTATGTATTTTAAAAACACGCCTTAAAATCCCCCAGCGGGGATTTTTTGCTCCTCTCGCTCAAAATATTTTGCTTCGCAAAAGCCATGCTATTTTGAGTTGTGAGAGTTTTTTAAAATACATAACCTCGCTTAAACGAAAAATAATAAAATTACACAAGGCTTTTAAAAAGAAAGTGGGAGTAACCCTTATTTCTTCTCAACTCGCTCTACGTATTCACTGGTTTCGGTGTTGATGCACACAGTGTCTCCTTCATTTATAAACAACGGGGCGTTTACGGATATGCCGTTTTCAAGCGTGATTTGCTTAGTACCGCCTTGCGCGGTATTGCCACGCACCGCAGGTGGCGCGTCGGTTACTTTCAACTCTACTTTGATTGGGATTGTAATTCCGATAATGTTTCCTCCAAACATGAGAGCTTCAACAGATGTTTTTTCTTTTAGAAATTTTCCACGGATTCCCACAACATCTTTCTTCAAACTAAACCGTTCTTTTGGATTATCAATTTCAGAAAACCAAAATTCGCCATGATTATTGTATAAATATAATATTTTTTTGTTATCTATGTCAGCAGTATCAATTTTATCTGACTGGTGAAACGCTCGTTCGGTGATGTTGCCACTTATCATGTGTCTAAGCTTGGTTTGATTAACCGGCTTTTGCCGCTGTTTTTTGACAATACTTGAAGTGAGCACCTCGTACGGTTCTCCGTCTAATGCTATAAACATTTTAGGTTTTACTTCACTGTAACTAAGCATGGGATTTGAGTCTACACCAGCTTTTTTTGTATTTCCTTGAGAATTTGATTAGCCACTTTTTTGTTTTCTTTGAGGTAAACTCTCGTAGCGTCGTATCCGCGCCCAAGCTTTTCTGGCTCACCCTCTTTACCGTTAGGTAGGAAACTGTATGACGATCCTGATTTTTCTATCACTCCGAATTTTTCCCCAAGTGCGATCAGTTCTCCCTCTCGTGAAATGCCCTCGTTGTACATAAGGTCAAATTCTGTTGATTTAAAAGGCGCAGCGACTTTGTTTTTTACCACTTTGACTCGCACTCGGCCACCCATAACCTCGTCTCCTTTTTTAATTTGTGCGATGCGTCTGATGTCGAGTCGAACAGAAGTATAAAACTTCAACGCTTTTCCTCCCGGTGTTGTTTCAGGGTTGCCGAACATAACACCAATCTGCATTCTGATTTGGTTGATAAAAATAACAACGGTCTTTGATTTTCCGACAATAGCAGTCAATTTGCGAAGTGCCTGACTCATCAGTCGTGCCTGCTTACCGACATGGTATGCTCCAACATCTCCCTCTATCTCATCTTTAGGGGTGAGTGCTGCTACCGAATCAATGACTATCACATCAATTTTTCCGGAGCGTACTAAGCTCTCTGTAATTTCAAGCGCCTGCTCTCCAGTGTCTGGCTGAGAGAGCAAAAGATCTTCAGTTTTGACTCCTAATTTTTTTGAGTACTCTGGATCCATAGCATGCTCTGCATCTATAAATGCACAAATACCACCTTTTTTTTGTGCTTCAGCAATAACATGAAGTGCCAATGTTGTTTTTCCCGATGACTCCGGTCCGAAAATTTCAATAACTCTGCCTCGTGGCAATCCACCGATACCAAGTGCCCAATCAAGCCCGATTGAGCCGGTAGGTATCGCGTCAATACCAACCCTTGGACGATCTCCGAGTGTCATAATTGCCTCATCACCAAACTTTGTCCTTATTTCTTTTATTGTATCGTCAATTCCTAAACCGTGCTTTTTTTCTGTTTTTATTTTAGGCATGCTCCCTCTCTAAATTTTTAGCTATGTAAATAATTAAATAATATCTTCTTTATATATCTCTTTCCCCATCCAGTCTTCATATATTTCTCTCTTTCGTATGCGTCATCCTTGTTATGGTATGCCTCATAGTATATCAAAGTAAGTGGGATGCGGTTTCTCGTTGACTCTATTTTACATGAATTATGCAATATCATACGCTTCTTTAAATTATTAGTACATCCAACATATAAATACTTATCGACCTTACTTTGTAAAATATACACATATTGCATAATTCATAGCTAAAAACTTAGGAGGGTGAATAGATTTACTGATACATAAGTTCGAGTATATTTTCCGTTTCTCTTCCGAATTTGTCTCTGGCGTATAGCGTCATTATATTATAACCGTACGAGAGCAGCAATTTTTGGCTGAAAGAACCGTTTTCGTCAACAAAAATCTGTTGCCCGTTTAAACTAATAAACGAAATATTCTTTGCGGTTCCTGCAATCGTAATTAAGGATTCCGAAACTGAAGCGCCGTTTCGAGGCGTGTAAACATCTATTATCGGCCCACGTACGATGTTTCTGGTTTGGAACAGTGCATATCCGATAATTACCACTGCAAGTAATATCATTGCCCATGTTCGTAGATATGTTAGCGACCCTCCCATATTATCGTTCTACTTCTTCTTGTTCAGTTTTTCTATCACCGCTATCTAGTACCTCTCGCGGTTTTGATCCATCTGCAGGACCAATCACACCTCGCTCTTCGAGCATGTCCATTAGCCGTGCCGCTCTAGCGTAGCCGACGCGCAGTTTCCTCTGTAAATATGAAGTCGATGCTTTACCGGCGTGTATGATAGTCTCTCGAGCATCCTCGTAGAGCTCATCATCATTTTTGTTGTCCTCCGCCTGCGATCCGAATAGTATACCGTCTCCACCACCACCATTTTCGCTGAAATCTATCTTTGGTACTTCGACAGACAAATCGTCCTCATACTGTTGTGCAAGAAACTTGGTAACTTTTTTAACTTCAATTTCTGATATAAACGAAGCTTGAAGCCGTCGTGGCTTTGACATTTCACCGGAAAGGTAGAGTAGGTCACCGTCTCCGAGGAGTTTTTCGGCTCCTCCCGCATCAAGTATAGTTCTAGAATCAATTTGTGAAGATACTTGGAGTGCCAGTCGTACAGGGATGTTTGCCTTGATAAGTCCGGTAATAATATTAACCGATGGACGTTGTGTTGAAAGAATGAGATGAATACCAACCGCCCTACTCATTTGAGCAAGTCTAACAACAGCCGACTCAAGCTCTCTTGGATATACCTGCATAATATCGGCGAGTTCATCTATCACAATAATAATGTAGGGCATTGCCTCGGGTAATTCATCACTACTTTCCTTAGTCGCCTTTAAGACCGCTGGGGCAAGCACATTTTTATGGTATGAACTGATATCGCGCACCGATTCTGCTTCAAGTACATCGTAACGTCTATCCATTTCTTTTGCCGCCCATTTAAGCGCCAGTATAGTTTTTTTCGGATCAGTTACAACGGGAGTGAGCAGGTGCGGTATTTTGTTGTAAAGCGTCAGTTCAACCCGCTTGGGGTCGATCAAAATAAAACGCATCTCCTGCGGGGAATTTCTATACAAAAGAGAAGTAATCATAGAGTGAATAGCGACCGATTTTCCAGAGCCGGTGGCACCGGCGATAAGCATATGTGGCATTCTAGCAAGGTCAGCAAAGCGCGCTTTACCGGAAATATCTTTCCCCAATGATATCAACAGTGGCTTTTCCGAAGATGTGAATGCATCGGATTCGAGCATTGACCCGAGTCCGATAGTGGTTTTTGCACTGTTTGGTACCTCAATACCTACCAGTGATCGGCCCGGAATTGGCGCTTCAATCCGCAACGGGTGAGCGGCAAGCGCAAGTTCAAGATTATTCTGAAGACCCAATATTTTTGAAAGCCGGACGCCTTCTGCAGGTTTGAGAGCGTACTGTGTCACGGTTGGCCCTATGGAGATTTCATCCACCTCAACAGTTACTCCGAAATTCTGAAGTGTTCGTTTTATAATATTTGCGTTTGCCTTAATATCACCAACACCGGGTTTTCCTCTGTCTTTTTCAAGCAGTGACAACGGTGGTGGGGTGTAAGTGCCGCCGATAAGTGGTTTAAGCGCAACGACTCCAGCTACACTTTTTTCTCCTATGCCAAACACTTTTTTGAGTGTGGAGTGTTTCTTTTCTTCTTCTTCTTCTTTCACTTCTTCTTCAACTTCGTCTTCATCTTTCTCCGGCTCACCCTTATATTCTTCATTGTCATCATATCCATCCACGGCTGTCTCTTCTTTGTTTCTTTTAAATATGCCGAATATTGATTCTTTAGAAAATGACAAAGACGGATTGGGCAATTTTGCATCAAATATTACGAGGAGTGCAATAATCAAAACCGCAACGAGGATGAGAAACGTTGAAAATACATCAAACAGAGAAAGGAGCGGAGCCGTGATAATATTTCCCACCATACCACCTTGCTCTTCAAAGAAGAGACTGATAAAACCAAGCCCGCCAAGAAAAAACAGAACGGCGCCAATTATTTTTGAGAGTCCGACATCTCGGTGATGAAATGTTTTTATAAACGATACAGAGAGAGTGAAAAAGAGAAGTGGCAGGAGAAAAAATCCAATACCCAAGAGCAGCGAGAGACCTCGGTATGTAGCATTCCCAACAATGCCTGCATTACCCGTTGCTGAGAGCAAAAGAAAGACCCCCAAGACAAAAAAAACAACTGTCCACACTCCCTGAATGGTTTCTCCCCTAAGACCGTCAAATATACGCAACAAGATACTCCTTTTCTTTCTTCTCCGTCTCATGTAGATTTTTAATGAATAAAATGAATATAAAAATCATCACCCTGCCCTTATTTTGCTCTCACAGTACACGCGAAGCGCGAGTGGCGGATAGCCACATCCCTTTTGGGGCGCAGCGCTTCGCCCAATAAGTATCTCTCTATTCGAGAGACGCACTGCGCACGATTTTGCAAAAGCAAAATAAGGGCAGGGTTTAATAATTCATAGTCGTTCAGTAACAATATAAGAACTCCTTGAATTATTAAATAATAACACACAACACAGCGGACATTAAAATTTTCTAACTGGTATGTGTACAAAATAGGCGATTTTTTCTTAATATACTGCCCCAGTGTGAATATAAGTGTACAGATACAAAAAAGTGTATTCCAATGTCCTTTTGTGTTTACTAGCCACACTGTCCGATATATAATGGACATGTTTTGTCCCAATATAAAGGACAATATAAAGGACAGATGTATGGAGAATAAAAAGGACAACGATAAAGGACATAATGAACAAAGTATCGGAAAAACTGCATATTCCGCAGTGTTTGGCAACAACCATTTTCATGCCTTTATTTTCAAAAAGACAGAAAAACTCGTTTCAGCCCTTTATTTAGTGACTAGTTTTGTCCCTGAGAACGAACCTATACGAATAACACTCCGAGGAAAGTCACTGTGTCTTTTATCGGACACTATGTCCTTGAGAACTCTGTCACATAAACTGCTGCCATCTGCTATTTCAACTGTTGTGGCAACCATACTTGAAATAATTGCACTTCTTGAAATTGGGCGGGATTCTGGATATGTGTCTGAAATGAATGTATCAGTCCTGAAAGAAGAATATTTGACGCTTGGCGCCATGTTGAAAAGGAAAGGTGCCGGTATTGTACCTCAAGGGGTTGAAATAACTGAAGAGATGCTTGCTGTTCCTGATATGTATCTTGCACAGCTTTACTCAAATAATACATATGGTGGGCAGAGTAGCCAAAAACGCATAACACAAACACAAAAAAGTCGTACAGCGGCAGCGAAAGGAACGGTTTCAGAACATGGAGCTCAAGACCGACACAGTGACAGGAAACAACACATTCTCAAACTCATTAAAACAAGGGGAGCCGTCAGTGTAAAAGAAGTGGCGACGGTAGTATTGGACTGCAGTGAAAAAACACTCCAACGGGAACTCCTGTCGCTCGTGAAAGTTGGAATATTGAAGAAAAAGGGAGAGAAGCGCTGGAGCACCTATTCCCTTGTCTAATGCCTATATTTCTGGGGTTATGGGTTATCCACATTCCCCGTTTTGCGTGATTCTGTAGTACCTATATACTTACTCTAAGGCTTTTTCTGAACTACCGTATAGTACTTGCATTTTAGGAGAAGATTCTGCATAATTGCAGGTCTGAAACGTATAGAAAAGGCTACTCCCAATGGCCGATTTTGGCTGTATAAGGGAGGTAGTCTTTGCAAGGGAAAGAAGAAGAAGGGAGACAGCGGGATAAATACAGATAGGATTGGTCGTTGAAAATTAAATATACGAACGACACAACTTTTTTCAAATTTGCAAGCAAGATTTTGTTTTGCTTGTAAGTTTACTAATACAGAAATACTTAATTCTGTTTTTAATATTGCAATGCAGTATTTAAAACTCTGGTTGCACAACGAAAGAAACTCGGTCCAACATTACTAGCTAACCTACATCGTTCTGTGTCGATACAAATAGAACATCGTAGGATAGTACGTTATTAGAGTGCCGACATTGTCAACAGAAATTGCACAATGTCGCATTACAAGATTAATATTCGCGCGATGGTTTTAATTAAAAATAAAACTATAGGTCGCGCAAACAGTTTCCTCTGTACACATTACAATAATCGTACAGGGAGGAGCTTAAATTAAAAATTACAAAACATATGATTACTACACACAGTAACACTACAAAGTTGGTAGTGGGACTCGTTGGTGTTGCGCTCGCTCTCTCACTTGCGTTTGCTGTTCCTTCCACCGCGAAGGCGCAAACTATTGAAGATCTTACAGCGCAGATCAACAGCCTTCTTGTAACCATCCAAGCTCTGCAGGCACAACTTGCAGTACTCTCGGGTGGCGGCGGAGGCGGAACCACAGCTTGTAGTTTCACTCGTGATCTTACACTTGAAGTCTCTGGTTCAGATGTCACATGTCTTCAGGATTACCTGACGGGCACGGGACACTTTACCTTCTCAGGAGGTTCAACCGGATACTTCGGTCCAATCACACGATCTGCAGTAGCCGCATGGCAAGCTGCAAACAATGTGAGTCCACCTGCAGGTTACTTTGGTCCAATTTCAAGGGCTAAGTACTCTAGCATCGCAGGTACCACAGGCGGCGACGGAACAACTCTTCCACCGGCAACCGGAACAGGGTTGTCAGTTGGAGGTGCAGTACAGCCAGCAGCATCACTTGCTCCTGACAGTGCGGCACGAATACCGTTCACTAATTTTACAGTAACAGCAGGTTCAGATGGCGCAGTCATTATGGACAGCGTATTGGTGAGGCGAACGGGACTTTCAGCAAATGCAGTTTTCTCAGGAATTGTACTTTTGGATGAAAACGGCATTCAGCTCGGAACAAGCAAAACGCTTAACTCGCTTAACGAAGCAAAAGTAGGTGAGGCGGTAACCATTCCTGCAGGGACAACCAGACGGTTTACTATTGCCGGAAACATGGCATCTGACAACTCAACACGAGACGGGCAAGTTGCCTCACTCACAGTTGTTGGTATTAACACTTCAGCGATTGTTTCAGGAACACTCCCAATCACAGGAGCTTCGCACACAATCAACGCATCACTTGTAATTGGTTCTGTTACAGCAGACCGGGGAGTTGAAGA
>JADFSL010000011.1 GCA_022560785.1 Patescibacteria group bacterium | reverse complement strand
AGAATGGAGAATCGGGTTCTGCGTTTCTGAGGCGACAGAGCCTTAAATGAGGGTCTTGTTGTCTATCAGGAGCAAGAATGGCGGGAAGCGGCAGCTACTGGACTGTGGGTGCGATCCAGAGAACGCAAAGAAAGACGCCAAGGGCAGAATGAAGCTGCACGCCGATATTGCCCATCCGATTAATGCCGAGTGCCGGCAAAGAATTCAGGAAAAGATTACCGAATCCTTTAAGGAGGAATTTGAAAAGTAAAAATCTGTTTGTGTCTCCTAGAGCACTGAAAATGGTGTATATTTTCCGCCCTACAGCTTTATCAGCTTCTGCTGCGCCTCTAATTTTCTCTACTAGTGAAAAACTGACCATCGTTGTTTAAACAAATACTTAAACTTCCAGCTAAAAAACAAGCGCTAAAAGCGATCAACTATTGCGTCCTTACTACCGCATATATATTAGTTGTATGCGCTAATTATATAGTGGAATATGCCAAACTAGAAAAATGTTCTGTGCATAACGTTGCTTAAAATCTGATTATTTTTGCCACGGAATTGAATACTGTTTAAATTCTTCCAAAAGTTGTTTGTCGTGGAGCAGTCGCGCTATGATTTCTGCATGGCAGAGCGCTCCAGTCAGTGCGTTGTGAGGCTCCGGTTCTTTTGGAATACCGACATAGTTGAGCACTGCGTCAAGATTGAGTGCCGAGCGTTTGTTTGCAACCGGAGGTGTAATTCCTCTTTTCACCATGTGCATATGCGCGAGTGTATGTGTGTCTATGGTTCGATATGCCAACTGCCAGTTCAAATGCTCTCTTTCAGCTGCCGCTTTTATAAAATCCCTATCAAAAGAAGGATTTTGCCCTCCAATTGTATGCTCTGGAAGAGCCATTGCCCACTGTAGAAATGTATCAGTAATCTGCCCCTCGGTTTTTTTATTCGGATCTTTGATTTCTTCTTCTGTAAAACCATTAACTAAAAGTGCCTCGTCCATAATGTGTGCTCCGTCCCATATTTTGCACTCCTCATAAAATTTATTTTCCGGATTATCAAAATCAAGTGCGCCAATGCTCACGATTGAGTGTTTATTATAATCGGTACCCGACGCCTCTACATCTACAATTATCATGATAGTCAGTATAAAGGAGAAAGTGTTAATAATAAAGAAGAATCCCTATCACGGAACTCCCAGCTTAGGTGTTGGACACCTAAGCTGGGAGGTTTTTTTGTACAAATCCTATTCTCTAATAAGCTATGAGCCAGAAAGCTAATTACAATCCCTTGCAATTAAGTGCGGGAGTATATCCCGCCCGTATAGCTTCTTCTTTAGATGAAAACCAGATTTTGTTGCTCTCTTTCATTCTCTGTGCACCGGAGCACCATGGAAAGTGGTATTTTGTACCGTTTTTTGAAGCTACAAATATTCCCCCCGTGCTTTCATTTATTGCTGATATTGCACTGCCAGTCAGTGTTTGAGAATTTATAATCGCTACTGGCACCCGCACCTCCTCCACCTTAGAGAGTCTTCCGAGACCAAAACCTGCAAATCCAACAAGGACTATAATAGTAACTATATAGACATCAGGGGTAATCAGTGTCTTGCCTTTTTGTATAATCTCGGGTATATTCATAGCGTTACTAAAATTAAATTGTATGGCTCCCTGCCGTACTTTTGTAAAACATATTTGAAGATAGTGCTTACACACTACATGCTTTGCAAAAATACAGCAACACGCTTCGCCCAACAAGGGATGTGCTATTCGCACACGCGCGTTGCGGAGTAATACAACAACAAAAGTACAGCGGGACGCTCATAATTGTAGTTACTCGCTGTGCTCGTAAACAATTATGGCGCATAGAAAAGCTGGAGGTTCAGCTAAAAACCTACGAGACTCAAACCCAAAATATTTAGGAACAAAACTCTATTCGGGAGAAAAAGCGAAAGCTGGTTTTATATTAGTGCGTCAGCGTGGTACCAAAATTATGCCAGGCAAAAATGTCAGTGTGGGGAAAGACCACACTCTCTTTGCTCTCAAAGATGGGGTGGTACAATTTAGAAACAAGAGAAAAATTCACTTCAACGGCAAAACGATTATCAAAAAAGTTATCGATGTCATCTAAAAATCCCACTTAAGTGGGATTTTTAGATGTTACTATGAGTTTAAGTAATGCAGATTTGTCTTCTACTTCTATTTTGATATCAAATTCTCCGATTTCCTTTATTGGTTGTTCAAGTGCAATAGTATTTTCATTCAAATCTATACCCTTCTGCTCTTTCAATGCTTTTATAATATCTTCTTTATGTATGCCCCTGAATAGATGCCCCTGGTCATTGGTTGTTTCTTTCATTTCAATTGACACACCATTGAGTGCAGTCAGGCTCTTGGTTGCAAGCTCTCTTTTTTGTTTGAGCTCTGTCTCTATTAATTCTTTTTTCTTTTCCAGTTCTTTGATTTTACTAACTGTTGCAACCTCGGCAAGTTTTTGTGGTAATAAAAAATTAGCGGCATAGCCGTCAGAGACATTTTTTATTTCATATCGGTGTCCGATATTTGCCACATCATCTAGTAAGATTACTTTCATACCTACAGTGTTATTGAGTGTTATTACATTTACATATTAAGTAACAATGTCACAGCCTTTTCAAGTTGGGGGTCTTTGCCTTCCTTAATGTCCTCTGCAGTTATCTCTACCTTTACATCAGGAGTGAGCCCTCCATTTGAGATTGAATTTTTGTCAGGTGTAAGCCACCTCGCAATCGTTACCTTAAGCGAAGTGTCTGAAGTGATTTTCACCAATTCCTGCACTGATCCTTTTCCAAATGTGTTGTCTCCCACCAGTGTCGCAATACCATGCTCAGAGAGGGCACCTGCAACAATTTCAGAAGCAGATGCAGACCCTTGGTTTATTAGAATTACTAGTTTGAGATTATCGTTGAAAATATCATATCCTTTACTTCTATGTATCCGTGGTTTATCACTCCCGCCAAAGTCCTCTGTTACAATGATTTTTCCTGTGGGAAGAAACCAACTTGCGATATCAACGGATGCCTCGAGAAAACCCCCAGGATTGCCACGTAAATCCACAATCAATTTATCGCCACCCAACTCTACAAATTCACGCAACGCTCTCCTAAATAGATTGGGGGCTATGGCCGAGAAGTTGTATAACTCTATGACAAAAATCCCGTCTGATCGCAGCTGAGTATCAATGGTGGGAATTTCTATAACATCACGAACAATAGGAATATCAAGCAATTCACTCTCTCCTTCTCGCGCAATGGTGAGTTTTACGGTTGTCCCGCGTTCTCCTCGTATTAACTTGACTGCTGCATCTACTGTCATTCTATCCGTAGATTTACCGTCAATTTTAACAATTTGGTCTCCACTTAAGACTCCCGCTCTTTTGGCAGGCGTTCCTTGAAGTGGGGCTATAATAGTGATGATTGCATTTCGAATTCCTATTTCCATACCGACACCCTCAAAGTTGCCGCTTATATCTTCTGCAAAAAGCTCCGAATCGGCTGGTGGAAGAAATACAGTGTAGGGGTCCCCAAAAGATGCGGCTAATCCCTCTATCGCCCCCCAGAGTTTGTCCTGTTCAGTAACAGGGTCTGCTTCTGAAGTCGGCACGTACCGTGCGTTAAGCACTGACCATGCTTTCCAAAGCGGGCTTACATTAACTCCTTCGGGAGCCCCTGAGTTGCTTTCACTAAATAGTGGGACATTTGCCAGTTGCCCACTGTTTTCCACTCCAATATATACTCCAGAGAAAAACGCTACCAAGACGATAGCGATAGAACCAATTATAATAGAAGTCTTTTGTTTTTGATTCATTTGCGGAAACATTGACATGCACCGCTCAATTATTGCAAATAGGAACGGTAGCGTCAAACAAAGTTATTGTCTATGATATAATATATTTATATGGTTACAAAACATACACACAAAAATATTACATGGGTAGACCTTGAGTCACCAACCAATGAAGAAGTCAGGCAGGTAATGGAAGAATACGCTTTTCATCCTAGTATTGCCGAAGAGCTTTTGCTTCCCACAATGAAGCCGAAGGTTGCTTTTTATGACAACAAGATTATTTATCTCATTCTTCACTTCCCCGCTTTCAAACACTCACACGAAGATAAACAAAATCAAGAGGTTGATTTTATAATCGGAAAGGATTTTCTCATAACAACGAGGTACGACACCATTGATCCCTTGCACAAGTTTTCCAAAGTGTTTGATGCAAATTCAATACTTAGCAAAGGCACCACCATCGAGCACGCAGGATTTTTATTTTTTCACATGATACAAAAATTGTATCGCGCTCTTGAACATGAACTCGAATATATCTATGATGCGCTTGGAGAAGTGGAGAAAAATATATTTGAAGGAAAAGAAAGGGAAATGGTCGTTGATCTCTCCAATATAAGCCGTGATTTGCTTAATTTTAAGCAAGCACTACGACTTCATAAGGAAATTCTTGAATCTCTTGAAATAGTTGGAAAGAAACTGTTTGGAGATGATTTTTCATACCAACTCAAAGCAATTATTGTTGAGTACTATAAAATTCAAACTGACATAGATTCAAATATGGACTCACTTTCCGAGATTCGCGCAACCAACAACTCCCTTGTTTCAACCAAGCAAAATGAGGTCATGAAAATCCTCACAATCATGGCGTTTATAACTTTTCCACTTTCACTGGTTGCGTCTATATTTGGTATGAACACCATATATCTACCGATTGTTGGGCATGCAAACGATTTTTGGATAATCACAGGCTTTATGGCTATTGCTACAATATCCTTCTTTTCTTTCTTTAAATATAAGAAGTGGTTATAGATGAAGTTTTTTTCATTTCTAGGTATTTTTAAATCGAAAGTCAAAAAAGCTCCTTTGACATTGTTCAACACTCTCTCCGGAAAAAAAGAAGTTTTTAAGCCGTTGAAGGGCGCTCAGGTACGAATGTACAACTGCGGTCCTACGGTCTATGACTATCCGCATATCGGGAACTTCCGCCCGTATGTATTTACGGACATTCTGAGACGCACACTCGAGTATAACGGGTATACCCTCCGTCAGGTAATAAACATCACCGATGTTGGTCACCTGACTTCAGATGCCGATGAGGGAGAAGACAAGGTTGAAAAAAAAGCGCGCAATGAAAAAAAACGAGTTGTTGATATTGTAAAAGAATCAACGAAAGTATTTTTTGAAGGACTCGTAAAGCTCAATATCAAAACAGAAAACACACAGTTCCCAAAGGCAAGTGACTATATCAAGGAGCAGATAGCTCTTATTGAAACACTGGAGGAGCGGGCGTATACCTATGAGACTAGTGACGGTATTTATTTTGATACTTCCAGATTTCCCGACTACGGCAAGCTGGGTAACATAGATGTGAAAGGATTGAAATCTGGAGCTCGGGTGGAGGAAAATAAGGAAAAAAAACATCTAACTGATTTTGCACTCTGGAAATTTTCAAAACCGGAAGACAAACGTCAACAAGAGTGGGATTCCCCGTGGGGAACCGGTTTCCCGGGTTGGCATATAGAATGTTCCGCAATGGCAATGGTGCATCTCGGTAAGCAAATTGATATCCACACCGGTGGTATAGATCATATTCCCATTCACCACAACAATGAAATTGCCCAGACTGAGAGCATTACTCAAAAGCAGTTCTCTCAATTCTGGGTCCACAATGAATTTGTGACAATCGAGGGACAGAAAATTGCAAAATCACTCGGCAATGTAATTCTCATAAAAGATGTAGAGGAACGCGGGTTTTCTCCTCTCTCGGTTCGCTATTGGATGCTTGGAGCTCATTACAAAACACCAATCAATTTTACATGGGAAGCACTAGAGGGTGCGCAAACAGCACTTTTTAAACTGCATAGATATTTTTCCGAAGAATGGGGAAACACGGACGGAATTATCGCTGCATCTTATCGGAGTAGATTTTCCTCTTTTATAAATGATGACCTCAACACTCCGAAGGCTATAGCTCTTATCTGGAAGTTGGTTCATGATGAGAATGTGCCCCAAGAGGATAAAAAAGCGACATTACTTCATTTTGATACGGTGTTGGGTCTGGGATTTTCTGAAAGCAAGCAGGGCACACTTGATTTACTTTCCCAGTACCAAAAAAATCTCTCTAACGAAGATACGCCGAAAAAGATTCAGAATTTGCTCAAGAAGCGTGAAATAGCACGAAATGAAAAGGAATGGGAAAAAGCTGACCAGCTACGCCAAAAAATAGAGGCAGGTGGTTACAAAGTAGAAGATACAGATGGAGGTTCTAAAGTGAGAAAAGTATAAATTTCTATACACAGGTTAAGAACACTTTTATAACAAATTCTGTCAATATTGGCAGATGTTTCTTTGTGCTAGAATTAGGTAACTAAAGGAGTGGAGCGACTATTAGTTCCTAACCATGTTAAATCCGCGCAAAGCGGGAGAGGCGAAGCCGCATTTAACAGGGTGATGATTTTCTAAAACTCGCTTCGCTTATTAAGAAAATCTATAATGCAAACTACCGCTGAAAAAAAACAGTTTCGTGTCCCCCCTCAAAATATTGAATCTGAGAAAGCACTCCTCGGTTCAATAATGATAAAACCGGTAACTCTCAACGAAATTATTGATATTGTAAACTCCGACTCCTTTTACTCAGAGAAACATCGTCTCATATACGATACGATGATTGAGCTCTTTTCAAAAAGCGAACCGATAGACCTTCTTTCTATGTCATCCAGACTCAAAGAAAAAGATATGCTCGATAAAGTTGGAGGGAGAAGTTATCTGGTTGAAATGGTGCAGATGGTACCTTCTGCGGGCAATGCTAAACACTACGCGAATATAGTACAAAAAAAGAGCATGATGCGCGCTCTCATTGAAGCGGCTGACTTTATTTCAGAGCTTGGCTACGACGAGGAAGAGGAGCTCGAGGAAATGCTCGATAAAGCTGAAAAGAAAGTGTATGAGGTAACCGAATCCCCCACTCTACACAAGTTTGTTGCTCTCCGAGAAACCCTCGGTGAAGCATGGGATAGAATTGACCGGCTTCATAAATCAAAAGATGAGATCCGTGGTGTTAGAACCGGATTTCCATCCCTTGATGACAAACTAGCCGGTCTACAGAAATCTGATCTCATTATTCTTGCCTCCCGTCCCTCTATGGGAAAAACTGCATTAGCTCTCGACATAGCACGGCAGACCGCAACTCAATATGGGACACCCGTGGGAATCTTTTCTCTTGAAATGAGTTCTCAGCAACTTGTAGATCGAATGCTTGCTTCCGAATCACGTGTCAATGCATGGAAACTTCGCACTGGAAAGCTCACCGAGGATTCAGAGTTTGACCAAATACGAATTGCACTTGATAAGCTGTCAAAAGCGCCGATTTACATAGACGACCAACCGGCAAACAATATCCTCAAAATGCGTTCCGTAGCCCGGCGACTCAAGAGCGAGCGAGGTATTGGACTTATCATTGTTGATTATCTGCAATTGATGGTGCCGTCAAACACCAGAGGTTTTGATTCTCTTGTCCAACAGGTTACTGAAATTTCCCGCTCTCTTAAAACTATGGCTCGCGAGCTTGATGTGCCGGTTTTAGCACTCTCACAGCTCTCTCGTGCAGTAGAGCACAGACGCGGCAGGCCTCGTCTTTCAGATTTGCGTGACTCCGGCTCTATCGAGCAGGATGCCGATGTGGTGATGTTCATCCACCGCGATGATAAATATAACGAAAATTCCACAAAACCCAATATTGCCGAGATTCTTATTGAAAAGCATCGAAACGGTCCAACGGGTAAAGTGGAGCTTTATTTTGATGAACAAAAAGCAACGTTTCTTACTATAGACAAAAGTGATTTCGGAGATTTTGAGGAGAAAGAAACATTTTAATAATGAGCACGATACAAAAATTAGCTGAACTGTTTTCTCAATTTCCCGGAATTGGTCCCCGTCAGGCAAAACGGTTTGTATATTTCCTTCTAACACGAAACCATAATTTCCTTGATGATTTGACCCACCTCATCACCACACTCAAAAAAGATGTATCATCATGCTCATCGTGCTATCGTTTTTTTGCTCCAAATGGAAAGTCTGTTTCTCTGTGCAGTATTTGCTCAAATGGAAACCGACACGACGATATGTTAATGATAATTGAAAAGGATATTGATTTTGAAAATATAGAGCGAGGAGGGGTATATACTGGAAAATATTTTATTCTCGGCGGTTCGGTACCAATCTTGGAAAAAGAACCGAACAAAAGAGTGCGCGGAAAGGAATTGGTTTCAGCGGTTGAGAAACTCATAAAAGAAAATACACTGAAGGAAATAATTCTTGCCCTTTCTGTAACTCCAGCCGGTGAAAATACTGCACAGTATATAAATGAACTTCTATCCCCTGTTGTAAAAAAACATTCAATTAAAATATCTACCTTGGGCAGAGGTCTTTCTACCGGTACCGAGCTTGAATATCCAGATTCAGAAACAATAAAAAACGCCCTCAAAAATAGAGCTTGACAACAAGATTATAAAATACTAAAATTTTTACAGATAAGCAAGTTACCCCCCGCCAACCCAAGAGGAGTAGTGCTATGTATAAATTTATCTGCAAATGCGATCCGGGCGACGAAGCTCCAGACAAAGATGATTTCAGTGACGAATCCTGGCCATAAGTAGGCGAACTGCCTATTACAAAAGAGCAACAGTTATGTTGCTCTTTTTACGATCTTAATTCCTTGATGATCTTCTCATATCCTATTTTATCTACAAGCTCCCACGCTCGTTTATACTCTAAATTGTTACCTTTGTATGATTTATCTCGGACTTTTCCTAAACGTATCTCATCATTTATTGTATCTTTATACAATTTTGTAAGAACAGCAAAAACTTCTATGTGATTAAGAGTCCTGTCTGATTCTCCTTCTATTTTTAAAAACCTTAATTTATTATCACCAAACAGTACGTGAAGTAGCTCATGAAGCATCATGTCAACAAACTCTTCTGGTGTATACCGACTACGAATAATAAATGGCGCGGACATATCTCGCGGAGTCGCAGTGACAACAAATACATCAATATGACTTCGAACAAACTGAAGTCCTGTAATATCAAAAATAGCAGTGAGTAACTTTTCACCATTACTATTCCACTCCTCTTTAAATAATTCCACCTTTTTTTTAACTTCTTCAATAGAAGGAAATATGTAGTCTGGATAGTTTTTCTCCACGGAATCCTTAAAGAATGGGTCGATTAACTTCCCATATTTAATTGTAATTTTTGGTAAAAGTGGCATATTATCCATTTTATCACTACTTCGCTACACAAACTAACTCTGCAATTATATATTAAAAAGCCTAGATTTATGGGCATAATAAGTCCCATAGATCCGTCCTATGGGATTTGAGAGATTATTTAATTGATTCTATTTTTACTTTGGAGTACGGCTGGCGGTGGCCTTTCTTTTTGAAGTAGCGACTTTTAGATTTGAATCTGATGACCGTTATTTTCTTATCTCTTCCCTCTTCCGCAAATGTGCCGGTTACTTTGGCTCCTTTTATGTGAGGAGTACCAACTGTGGTGTCTTTGCCGTCATCAAGTAGAAGAACCTTGTCAAAGGTGATTTTTGAGCCTTCCTTGTGTTCTCCAGGAAGCTTCTCTATCTTAATAAGATCTCCCTCGGAGACCTTATATTGCTTTCCACCTGTTTCTATAACGGCAAACATAATTTCAATATAGTACAAGATTATGCCCAAAAATCAAGCTCTTCTTCCGTTTATTCTTCCGTTTATTTAGACTTCTCTACTTCAGGCGCTTCAATTTCTATTTCTTTAAAATTTTCACTTTCTTTATTTTTTTCAATCTTGTCTATGGTTGAATCTATATTTTTGAAACTCTTATCTCGTATATCTTCGTAGACTTTATTAGTCTTATCAATATTTTCTCCGATTTTTTCAAACCTTTCTTTGAAAAGATTGTACCGTTTCACAAATTCTTCAATCAAAACAAGCGTGCCTCGAATATTCTCTCTCTGATAAAAGTTTTGGGATGCCCTTTGTATCATACTTACAAATGCTATAAGGTTGTAAGGAGAGGTAATCTGAACCCCCTTTTTCATTGCAAGTTCAAACACTCCAGCAAACTCTTGATTTATAAAGGATGCGATGCTTTCGTTTGGTATAAACATCAGAGCAAAGTCTAGAGTTCCATCTTGAGGATTAATGTATTGCCTGCTACTTATTTGTGTAATCTTATCTTTAACATCTTTTTCAAATGCTTTTTTATATTTGGTGGCTTCTTCGTTATTTTTTTCTTCCCAGTCCTCTACCTTTATCATACGAGCATAATTGGCTAAAGGAAATTTAACATCCATATTCAGTGTATGCTCATCTGGCAAAGTGAAAATAAAATCAGGTCTAGTGGAAACACCCTCTTGAGTTTTTTGTTTTATGTAATGAACCCCTTCTATAAGCCCTCCAGCTTTTAATATATCCTCAGCTATTTTTTCACCGAACTGTCCTCTGGACTGGCTACTAGAAAGTACTCTTCTTAGATGTTCTGTAGTGGACCTCAATTTACCCATTAAATCGGAATTTGCATTAATGCCTTCTCTTAACTCTACATAGGCCTTTAGTCTGTCTTTTTCTACATCCTGAACATATTCTCTATGTTGTTTTAATTCCTTTCCCATGTCTTTAATGAGTGCACTCACTCTCTCCTCACGTTCTTTAAAAGAACCAGATGCTACATCTACGACGCTTTTAAAATTTTTTTCAAATAAATCTGCGGCAAAGATATTAAATTCATCTTTTTCTTTAGCACTATTCCCACTCTTTCTTAGGATAAACCATAAAAAAGCTCCGTTTACAACAACGAAAACGAGAAGCACTGCCGTAATAGTCCAGAAGATCATCATGATTGATTAGCTTCCTAATTGTATCATTTGGTAGCTTTCCTCTCAAATATGAAGTATTTCGCCGCTTCAATTGTAGCGAGGTTAACCAACCCTACACCAAAGAGAAATGCAAGTTCTAGACTTGAAAGTGTTACAAGCGAAAGGAGTGTTTGAAGCGGCGGAAAAGTAATTGCTGCCACTAGAAGAAGTATTGATAGTAAGAGCGCAAATATTAAATACGGATTGGTAAAAATATTTATTTTCCATAGTGGAGTGTCCAAGCTCTTGATTGAAAACGCAAAGAATATTGAATCAAGAGAGAGCGCAACAAACATCATAGTACGCACCTCCTCTATCGGTAATCCTAGCTTGAGTAGTATAAAATAAAGCACGATAAGAAGCGTTCCTGTCACTATTCCTACAGTAAATATTAGTTTTTTGAGTGGTAAAGTCAGTATATTTTTTGAAGAAGAATCACGTGGATTGCGTTGCATAAGCGTTGGGTTCTTCTTTTCAAACGCAAACGAAAAGCTCATAAGTCCTCCCTCCATAATATTTGCCCAGAGAATTTGTGCGGGGAGTAGCGGTAATGGCGCTCCTGCGGCAAGCGCTCCACCAATGATAAATATCTCGCTGAAACTGGTAGAAAACATGTACGCAATAATCTTCTTGAGATTATCAATTATTTTTCTACCTTCCTCGATGGCAGAAACTATTATTGAAAAGCTGTTGTTAAGGAGCACCATATCAGACGCTTCTTTTGCCACTTCAGTACCACTACCGACGGCAATACCAATGTTTGCTCTTCGCAACGCCGGAGCATCATTGATACCATCGCCCGTCATAGCAACTATTTCACCTTTTTCCATCAGGACCTGTGCAATGCGAAGTTTCTGGTCGGGTAAAATTCGCGCAAATACTTTGGTTGTCCGCACTGCGTCAAACAACTCTTTATCGTTGTAGTCTTTTATATCGTTTCCCGTAAGAACCTTGTCCCCCTCTTTAGATATCCCAACATCAAGCGCAATTCTTCTGGCTGTGTCCGGATTGTCTCCGGTGAGCATTATTACATGTGCCCCTGCCCCTCTTACTTTGGCTATTGCTTCGGTAACATCCTCTCTGATTGGATCAGTAAATGCCATAAATCCGACAAATACACTCTTTTCTGTAAGATTTTTGCCTTCACTCTCTTCCTCTTCCGGAATAGTGTCCCATTTAACATTTCGATATGCCACTCCAATAAAGCGCATTCCATCGTGACTCGCTTTCTTTTGAATTGCAACAAATAACTCTCGTTTCTTTTTGGATAGTGCTTGGGTTTTACCACCGATATATATTCGAGTAGCATTTTCTAGTAAGTATTCAGGTGCGCCGGTGAAATATATCCTGTTTGTCTTTTGTCTTTCCAGATTATTGAGTGAAGCTCCAAAACGACGGCGTGATTCAAATTGGAGAAAGTCTAATCTTTCATTTTCTTTTTCAAGTTCGTCCCGTGAGAGACCTGCTTCAAGTCCTCCGAGGACAATAGCCTTTTCAATTGGCCGGCCGTGAGCCACAATACTTGACGGGGCATCTTCCGCTTTATCTTTTGATTCTTCTGTAAATGCATCAGAAGCCATTATCGCCATAGACAAAAGCGCCTTGTCATCCGAGGTTCTTTTTTTACTATTGCGGCTTATTGATTCAAATGTGTAGATATCAGCTAGTTGCATCTTGGCTTCGGTGAGTGTGCCGGTTTTATCGGTAAGCACCACCGTCGTTGCACCAAGAGTTTCGGCTGCGAGTAAATTTCTGACAAGCCCACCACGTTTGAGTATTGACTCCATACCAAGGGCCAAAACCACAGTAACGGCAGCAGGAAGTCCTGCGGGTATAGTCGCTACCGCAATCGCTATTGCAATCAACAGCATTGATCCAAGCGGTTCTCCGCGCAGGAGTCCGAGAGCAAAAATAATGGAAATTGCAAAAATTATTATATATACCAAAACCCGAGCAATAGTGCGTATATTCTGACGAAGAGGCGTTATACGCTCATCTATCGTACCGAGCGATTCTGCAATAGCACCAACTTGAGTTCTGCGTCCCGTTTCAACCACCACACCCCTTCCGTGTCCGGATGATACTAAGGTTCCCATCCATGCCATATTGAACCTTTCTGAAAGTGATCTTTCACCTTTTATAACACCGGCTTCCTTTGAAACAGCCACCCATTCACCGGTGAGTACCGATTCATTTATTGAAAGATCTTTTCCTTTCAAAATTCGTACATCAGCGGGGATATTTGCACCTCCTTCAAGTATGATGATGTCGCCCGGTACAAGCTCACTTGAAAGTACAACCATCTTTTTGCTGTCGCGAATGACTGTTGCAAATTTCTCCTGCGACTCATTGAGTTTTTTGAATGCTTTTGAAGCACGCTCTTCTTGGATTGTGCCGACAATGACATTAATGAGTAACGCCACAGCTATGACTATGGTGTCCAGAAACGCTCCGAGAACAAGCGTCGCAAGCGCCGCAAAAAGAAGTATGAAAACAAGTGGGCTTTTGAACTGATCAGCGATCCTCTTTGTTATCGTTATCGTTTCTCCTTCCTCAAGAATATTCTTTCCATACGCATTTTGAAGCGTTTGTATATTTTCCTGTTTGAGTCCTGTTTTAAAATCCGTGCTGAGCCGTTTTTCAATTTCTTGTGCTTCAAAACTCTCCCACGAAGTGGTTACTGTTTTTACCATAATTTTCTTATAAGTATATCAGAATACCCTTTAAAATTAAGATGGAATCTGTTAGCATACAATGTATTCATATGACGACACTTCATACACAACTCCGAGAAGAATTAAAAGTTTCACTCAAGGCAAAAGATGCTATCCGCCTTTTGGTGGTTCGTGGTCTTTTGACTGCTTTTACCAATGAGCTTGTTTCCAGTGGCAACAAGCCAGATGGAGAGCTTTCAGATGTTGATGCGCTTAACGTCATTACTCGTGCTGCGAAACAGCGCAAGGATTCTATAGAACAGTTTAGAGCAGGTGGGCGGGAAGATTTGGTGAAAAAAGAGGAGGCGGAGCTCGTTATATTGGAAAAATACCTGCCCACAATGATGGGGAAGGATGAAATAAAAAAAATTGCACTTGCTAAAAAAGAGGAGTTTTCTATAACAGAAAGAACAAAAATAGGAATACTGATGGGAGCTGTTATGAAAGATCTGCGAGGCAAAGCCGATGGCGCCGATGTAAAGGAGGTCATTGATTCCCTATTTACTTAATTTGCTTCACATATTGTTCTCTGCACTCTACCCCACTTTCCCCTGTTCTTGATGCATTATCACATAAATAAAAATGTTATATACGCAATGTATAGCAGTATAAGAACAAAACCGTCGCGACGGGTTATGTTAAACCTCTTGCCGGTAAACGACACCACCATCAACACAAGAGTGGCAAGAAGCGCCGCAAAAATATCAAACTGTACAGATTCTAAAACCATAATTGGCTTTGCAAGAGCAGTGATTCCCAAGATACCCAAAAAATCAAAAATATTTGAACCGATGACATTGCCTACTGCAATACCCAACCTTTTTTTATAGAGAGCTACTAACGACACCGTAAGCTCGGGCAGAGATGTCCCGATCGCAACGAGCGTAAGACCAACAAGTGTTGGCGCAATATCAAAAAATGTTGCTATGGTTTGGGCACCGTCTACTACCCACATGCCTCCTAAAAAGACACCTATGATTCCGCCTACTATCATTATAGAAGCAGTAAGAAAAGTGGCGGCGCCATAACTCTCACCTTCTTCCTGAGTGTGCCTGCGGGAGAGCATAAAGAATACCCATGCAATAAAGAGCCCGAAGAGAACTATTCCTTCAGCTCGAGCTATTCCATTGAAATCAGCCGGCCCTAATACCGGAAACAATATAAAGATTGCCGCAACCATTACCGCCACTACATTCAGGAGAAAGTCTTTGGCAAACCAATCCCGCTGTATGACTATTGGCATAAAAATAGCCGATAGCCCCAAAATAACTAAAATATTAAATGTATTGCTCCCGATGATGGTCGCAAGACCAATGTTGTTTCCATTGAATACCGATGCTAAGTTTATACTGAGTTCTGGAATAGATGTACCGATTCCAACCACCACAACACCAACAAACCAGCTGGATACTTTAAAAATATTTGCAACCGACACCGCTCCGCGAACGAGAAACTGCGCTCCTCTGATAAGGATATAAAAACCAATAACAAACAAAATCAGCGAGTTAACTATTTCCATAGACATGTAAATCAATTATATCAAAATTACCTGTCTGTATGCAGATATGTACATATCACATGGTTGACAAGAATGTATTAAGAGAGTGTAATGACCATAGAAACAATTAAACAACTATGGGAGAAAGGCATGTTCATTGTATTTTTAAGAAATATACAGCATCAATTGACTACTTTTTTTAAGAGCTTTGATGTTTGGTCTAGCACAAACACCTTTCGAGAAAAAAGTGTTCTCTGGCAATTAGCTTTACAACCTGTCCCGCTCGAAGGCATGTCGGGAAAGACGATTTCCTGTGATATTTATGTCATGGGAAACCAGATCATCCTCAAAGATGATAAAATCGAAATTCCAGACAGAGTACTAGTACGGTGGGAAATCGCTCTTAGTGCCGAGTCGGTGATTGACTCAGAAAATGGCACCCGCTTCGTTCGGATTCCTAACAATGGATATAGGGCGCTCACTAAAATCTGCTTCTTAAAAGATACAGCTGAGTTCTTCGGTTTTATATTCAAACCAACACTCTGCTGGGAAGGAGAAGGTGCACCCGAAGCTGTTGCAGAATTTGAGCGACTTGTCGCTGTATAGTATTCTTTTGCGTGCAACGCACAAACAAATCCCCTAACGAGACACACATCTGGTTGGGGGGTTCTTTTTTATAGCAACATATTGACAAAACACATATTTTTTGGTATAAAATAGATAGGAAATAAAGTTGGTACCGTTCACTAAATGAGGTTTCTCAATGAAAAAGTTAAAAGTGACGACACGTCATAGAGGTGGTGCCAATGTGCACATTGATGGATACATTTTGGGTTGTATTTTAATCAATGGAAAAGCAAAAGTTGTGCAGGTACAACGTCCCGGTGATCGAAAGTTCAGGAGACATTTAACACCTGGTGGTTATGAACGAAGAGCTCGTGAGGCTGCCAATCGTGAGCTCAAGCCTCAAAATCCACATCCTGCGTTTGATAAGACTATTCCAATTCGGAATGAGTCGCCGCAGAGAGTGTTACAGTTTTAATCCTATCCCTTCCCCACAACGTGGACTCTCTGAGTCCACGTTTTTTCATTTCAATATTTTAAAAATCCAAACCCTCCCGTACGCGCACATTTTTGCTCCCTGTTCAAATTTCCAACGGCTCAACGCGTTGAGCCGTTGAGAAATAAAACTCTTATCTTAAAACATAATATACAGCATGACCTGTTGTGCCAATTTGTATGATTTTTTGTTCTTTCTCAAGTTCATCCAAATACCTTGTTGCTGTTGCATCCGACACGCCAAGCAATTTTTCAATATCATTGTTTACCACTTTTCCATTCTCATGCAAAAACTCCAAGATTCGCTCTTTATTTTCCGCCTTTCTCTTAGCTTGTTCCGAAATCAACCCTCCAACACTCTTGCGACTAGTAAAATACGCTCCAAGAGCGATTCCGGCAACAGCAACAATGATTAAAATTAAGTAGTTCATATTTTTATTTTAACACTTTTTGGTGACCCCAATTATATTCCCTTTTTACTCAAGAGGCGAAGCGATTGATTTGTAAAAAGCAATCCAGGGAGGCCATAGGCCGAGTC
>JADFSL010000010.1 GCA_022560785.1 Patescibacteria group bacterium | reverse complement strand
TTTTTTCTGGATGTTCCATAATTTCTTCTACTATCCGTTCCATTCTTACTGATTGTGATCCTTTAATCAACACCAAATCTCCAGCACTAATTATATTTTTAAGTTTCCCTCCTGCAGTATACGAATCGTTGAGTATATGTATATGCTTTTTTTTCATTCCATTTTCCTGTGCACTCTCCCCTATGAGTTGAGACCGTACACCTACCGTCATGAGTATGTCTGCGACTCCCGCAGCCTGTTTCCCGACTTTATTGTGCTCTTCGGCGGTATAGCTGCCAAGTTCAAGCATATCTCCCAGCACTGCTATTTTTCTGCCTTCTGTATTCATTCTATGGAGTGCGTTGAGTGCTTCCTCTGCCGCAATTGGTGATGAATTGTAGCTGTCATCAATAATGGTACTTTTGTTAATTCCTTCTATAAGCTTCATCCTACCCAGTGGCGTATTGTGATGTGAGAGTGATTGCCCCATCGCCACGATATTTAAATTCTGACTGGAGCCAACCGAAAGCGCTGCAAGCGCGGAATCTATATGCTGGCGCCCCACAACCCCATTTATCTCTATTGGTACGCTATTGCCTTTATAATCTACCCTAAATCTAATGCCTACAGGAACGCCTGCTTGGTAATATACGTTATCATTAGCCGCCTGCATGTTAGACCCCTCTTTGAAACCAAATGTGATTAAATGCTCGAGATCTTGTTTAAGAGACATTACATTTTCGTCATCATGATTTAGTATAAGTATTCCGTCTTTTTTGAGCGCTTTTACTAAATAATTTTTTTCTTTCAGCACATCTGCCGGCGAAGCAAAAAATTCTACATGTACCGGTACATCAGGAATCCTCGTTACCACAACAATATCAGGTTTGAGCCAACGCGTGATATTCTTGATATCTCCAGGCCTGTCGGCACCAACTTCAAGTATGAGCCATTTCGGGTAGTGATTTTTCAAAACGATGAGTACAAAGCCTTCAAAAATATTTTTTGTCCAGAGCAGGAGACTAGACCATGCATTCGGACACCCTAAAATAGTGAGTGGTATACCTATTTCACTGTTGAAGCTCTTATCGCTCTTCCTAACAAAAAAAGAATCACTAAGGACACTGTAGATAGCATCTTTAGCCGAAGTTTTACCAACACTTCCAGTAATGGCAATAATTTTGGGCTTGTACTTTTTAAGTACAAGCCGTGACTCTATTTCAAGAATGAAAACAATTATGTGTTTGAGAATTTGTTTCATGTTTCTTCTCTAAGTTTTTGGCTATGCAAATAATCAAGAATCATTTTACTTTTTTATTTTATCTAAATTAGTTTTTAAATATCGTTCTACTTTGCTGGAATTATACGCTACGTGTATAATTCTTAGCCAAAAATTTAGGAGGATAAATACTATCTGTCCGGCAACACCTCATAGTAATTGATGAGAAAAGAAACGATATCCATAAACGGATGAGTTAATGTCTGTGACGCATAGCGGACTTCCTTCGGTTCAAGTGTATATAGAAAAATTAAAAACTGTGCATCGTAGGCGGGAAAATATCCAAAAAAAGAATGGAAAAACCTATCATCATAATATCCGCGCTCATCACTTTTGGCAATTTGCGCGGTGCCGGTCTTTGCCGCCACAGAGTAATTCTTAATCTTAACCTTCCCTCCAAGAAGGGCTTCATCAACTACTTGCACAAGCATTCTGGTCACCTCTTCTGCGGTTTCTTTTTTGAGCACACGCTCTCCGTCATTGTATGAAACTTTTTTTGTTATCCCTGAATCATACCGAATCTTTTTAACCACATGTGGAGTGACGAGTACGCCCTCGTTTGCAAGCGTCGAGAGAGCTCTCACTATACTAATCGGTGTCATCGCTATACCTTGACCAAATGAAGCCGTAGCATACTCGATATCCCGCGGGCTATTTAGGTTATCTACAAGTCCGGCACTTTCGTTAGGCAAATCTATTCCAGTTTCCTCACCCACTCCATACGATAGCATGTATTCTCTGAATATGTCGTTTCCCATCCGTGCCACGACAAAAACTGCCCCAGTATTGAGAGACTGACTTAACACATCCTGCATAGAGACACGCCCCCTTCCCTTACCATCAAAGTTTGAGATTGTTGCACCGTCTAGCGTAATAGTCCCACGATCATTGTACATGGTTCCCGAAGTTATTACGCCTGTATCGATGCCCGCTGCCATAGTAAGTGGTTTGACGATCGAGCCCATCTCATAGACACTTTCAACTATTGGATTTGAAAAAATCTGCAGACTATCTTCTTCCGCAAATGAATTTAAATTAAAAACCGGGTATACTCCGATCGCATATATTTCGCCATTGCGAGGATTCATGATAATACCAGCAGTTTGCTTAGAATTCCACTTTGTGTGCACTTCCTCAAGTCTATCTTCAAGATACAGTTGTACGGAAGGTTCTATGGAAGTTATAATATCGCCGGTGCGTTTTACTTTTCCGGGGTTAAATACCGATATATTGGCAAAAATTTCAGCAAAAAAATTGATGTAGAGACTGTTATTATCTTTTGTGAGCGTGTCATTATAATATCGCTCCAATCCATATCTGCCGGAGAGTTCGTCCCCATCGTAGCCGACAAAACCAAGTGTGTGAGCGGCAAGTGTGCCACCTGGATAAAAGCGCCAGCGTTCTTTATAAATACCAAGCCCTGGTATGTCAAAATCATTTATTTTCTTGCCTATATCGACACTTACCTGTTTCGCGATCTCCTCATAGGTATCATTTTTCTTATTGCTTTTTGATATAAATTGTTCCTTGTTTATGGAAAGAACGCTCGCAATTTTGTTATAGGCATTATATGGATCTTCAATAGCCCCCGGATTTAGTGCAATAGTAAAGCCAGATTTTAAGGTGGCGCCAGAAATCAGTCGCCCATCTTTGTCCTCAAAAAAAATAGATCCCCTGTCATAGAGATTTGGGCTAGGCATAACATATTGTCTGTCTGCACGGTTACTGAAATCTTGTCCGTATACTATTTGCACAAAATATAATCGCACTACAAGGATGGATGCAAATAAAAAAACTACAGCAGTCACCATCCGTATTCTCAGTACGACATTAGATTTCATCGTTAACCGAAAGACTTTTACCGAGAGGTGATTTTCGTGCAACAAATGTTTTCTCAGCTATGTCGGTAAAACCTAATGTATATGCAAATTCAACATCAATCGCATTTTTGAGTACTATGTATTGTGACTCAAGATCTCCTGTGGTTGAGTGTATAGTTACCATTGAATTTTGTACCTCTTCCCTAATGATTACATTGACGATTGATTTGCTGACAAAAAAACCATATAAAACAACAAGTGCTATGGCACTAAACAAGAGTACCGTAAATAAACGTTTCTGAACATTCAGTGTTGCGATTGCTGTTTTTCTTTTCATTATTAATTATTTAATTTGATTCAAAAATTCGTAATTTCGCACTACGCGCTCTTGGGTTTCGGGAAATTTCATCTCGCTGAGGAACTATTGGTTTTTTGGTAATAATCATTCCATGCCCATCTTTACTTGCTCCATTGAAGAATTGTTTTACAACTCTATCTTCAATACTGTGAAAAGATATCACCGCCAGTCTGCCACCCCGTTTTAAAATTGAAAGTGCCTCTCTTAAACCCTTGCGAAGTGTTTCTATTTCATCATTAACCGCGATTCTCAGAGCCTGAAATGTTTTGGTAGCCGGATGTATTCGCCTTGCGTGATACCACCGTGGTGTTGATGATTTCACAATGTCGACAAGTTCTACAGTACGCTCTATTTTTTTAATCTTCCGTGCAGCTATAATGCCTCGCGCTATCCTTCGAGCAAATCGTTCCTCACCGTACCCGTACAATATATCGGCAATATGTTCTTCGTCCCATGAGTTTATGATGCTATCTGCGGTAATGTCGTTTTCGTTTGGAACTTTTTTAAACGTCATTAAAAGCGGTTCGTTTGCTCTGAAAGAAAAGCCCCGACCGGAGTTTTCTATCTGATAGGAGTTGAATCCCAAATCAAACATAACACCATCAACATGTTCTATGCCAAATGAATTGATCATGTGCTGCATGTCACGAAAATTTCCTTCTTGAAATATTTTTTTACACGACAAATCGTTCAGATGTTTCTTGCTTCTGATCAGCGCATCTGTATCCATATCAATTGTGATGAGAGTACCACTCTTACCAAGTTGGGAGCAGGCAAGCTTATCGTGGCCACCACCTCCGGCGGTGGCATCAACTATAGTGTCGCCCTGTCTTATCTGTAGTGCATCAACCAATTCGTTGAGAAGTACACTGCGATGTACTGGCAATTCTTTTGTGTCTTTTGTAGACTTCGCAGTGTTGATACTACGTTTGTGTGTAATAAGACGCATCATAGATTAGAGTACTCCTAGTTCGCCTAGCTTTTCGGCAAGCTTGTCAGCTTGTTTTTCAATTCGCTTTTTATAGATAGACCATGCCTTTTCATTCCATAGCTCAACACGATTGTGAATTCCTGCAAATACTACTTTGTCGGTTAGTTGAGCAAATTTTTTAAGAAACTCCGGTATGAGAATTCTTCCAACCAAATCAACATCTATCTCAACTGCTCCTGCTAGCATGAACCGATTGAACCCTCTTGTGTCGGATTGACCAATTGAAAGCTCACCAAGACGCTGCGAAATTTTTTCCCATTCTTTGAGTGAATATACAAAAAGACAGTTGTCGAGTCCTTTTGTAACAATCACCTTTTTTCCAAATTGTTTTCGAAACTTAGATGGAAGAGAGAGGCGCTTTTTTGTATCAAGTGTATGTGTAAATTCACCTATAAGCATACAATAAAAGGCATATACCCTGTTTATTCGTCACGGACGAACAAGTGGGCTATCAATTTCTAACGGAAATTGATGTAGCCCACTTCTTCCCACTGCATAGTAAATATATAACATTCTATCCCACTTTACCAAATGAGTTATCCACATCCCACATGAAGCCCAAATCACACATTTGACAAATACTAGCAGTATCGTTACCTCTAACGAGATACACTATACATACAAAAAGGCCCCGCGCGGCGGGGCCTTTTATAAAAAATGTTACTTACTTGCTTCTTTTAGTCGTTTTTCTAAAAACTTTCTATCAATAACACTTAGAAACCACCCCGCTTTTGGTCCGCTGTCTTTTCCCAAAAAACTTAGATAGAGTGCACTGAAAAATTCTTTTGGTTCTATGTCAGATTCCTGACGTATCTGGTGGAGCTGTGTATGCAATTTTTCTCCTTCAAGTTTTTCTTGCGACTGTATGTAGTCAAGTACTTTTACTAATATCTTTTTTTGTTTATCACTAAACGATTTGGTCGCTTCCGGTAGAACATTGTGCTGTAGTTCGTATTTATATTCTTCTGGCGCGTACTCCTTTAGCCACCTATTTGCATATTCAACACGCATCTTTAATTCGTCTTTGTCTTCTTTTGTAAGAGTACTGCCTTTAATTTTTGAGAATTCATCTTCTATATTTATATGAGGCATCTGTACAAGAAAAGAAACGAGAGAAAATCGTGGGAGAAAATGTTCTGTTAGAGATTGTCTTTCTGCGGCACTATAAATGAGCGCAAACAAACGGGCATCATCATCTTCGGGGTGTGCAAAATATTTTTCCGCAATTTTGTCATGTCTATCAAAAAGAATCGGTACGGTATCTCCAGTGATATTAAACTCAATTGCATGTTTGTAATTTTTACCAAGAAATACCAAACGATATATATGTGGTGGAAGAATATTCATTATTTCGCGTGCCGCAGGAGCATTGCCTTTTGACGTGGACATTTTTTTGCCTTCAGCAAGAAAAAATTCATATGGGATGTCAAACGGAGGTTGGTGTTTAAATACTTCGCGCGCTATGTGATTGGAAACATCTCGAGCACCTCCCTTCGTAGAAAGATCTTTTCCTCCCCCTTCCACTTTTACATTAAACACTTTAAATTTTGCAGCCCACTCCACTTTCCATGGGAGCGTGGCGTTTCCATTAAATGGAGACACTTCCCCGCTGTGTCCGCACCCATCTGCCCATTCAACAACATTACTGTCACATGTATATTTCACCTTCTCTCCATCAAATGATGTGGCTTTTGTTGTACCGATTTTCCCACACTTCTCACACACAACCAGGAGTGGAAGCCAGTCTACTGGTTTTTCTGAACCAGAAATCTTTTTATAAATATCCCGTATCAAAGTTGCATTCTGGAGTGCAATTTGAATTGCATCATTGAATTTCCCTTCTCGATATGCGACACTCGAACGATAATATATCGGCGTAAAGCCCATGTGCTCTATTGTTTGAGTAAACTCTTTTGCAAAAAATTCAGGATAGTTTTCTGCTCCTTCTTCCGGCGATGGTATTGTGTATAGTGGAAAGCCAAGATACTGCCGATACTTTTTCTCATCGAGGTTTTTTGGGATACTTCTGAGTGCATCCGTATCGTTGATTTCCCAAAGAAATGTATTGGAGACTTTTTTTTCAGAGAAAATTTCCGAAATAATGCCATGAATGACAGCCCCACGCATAGCACTGATGAGCATCCTTCCTGATGCTGTTTTCTCATCGCGAATGATTATTGATTCTCTGTCGGCAATCTCTTTTTTAAATTTCGTTCCTATTTCGTCTGTGATTTTATCTGCCCAAAACATGTACACTCTTTAGATTTCCTATATTAGCACAAAAGCCCTATATCAGGCAGAGCTTTAAAAATTTAAACAATGGGTGTGTGGTGCCTATTTTATATTAACAACTTTGCAGTTCATCTTTCCATTTGGAGTAGCAAATGAAAATACTTCTCCTTTCTTTTTCCCCATCATAGCTTCACCGAGAGGTGACAGGTGTGATATTTTTCTCTCATGCATGTCCGCTTCTTCGGTACCAACAACCTGATACTCGTGAATATCTTTTTCTCCTTCCTTTTGAATAGAAACTGAGGATCCCAAATTTACTTCGTCAGTCGAATTTTTATCAGTAACAATGCTCGCTGATTTCAGAATTGATTCAAGTTTAACTATTCGCTCTTCTGTCGCAGTTTGTAGATTTCGTGCCTCTTGATATTCTGCATTTTCCGACAGATCACCAAGCGAACGAGCATATTCTAGACTTTCCGCAATTTCTTTTCGGCTAGTGGTTTTTAGATAATCAAGCTCTTTTTTAAGTTCATCAAATTTTTCTTTTGTAAGATACTCTTTTTTGTCGCTCATATGCAGTGTAGTAGTATCACATTGTATAGAACAACATAAAAAAGTCAATCCAATATCCTTATTCTCATTCGTTTATTGTAGATACATCCAAGTATTCTGGAGTATGTATTGCCATCCAATCAAGCAGTTGGCGAACAACATACAATCCTCCAATAAGGTTCTCGCTCGGTCCTCGCTCCATAATGACTACAAACGCGTACAGTGGATCTTCATACGGAAAAAACCCAGTAATCCATGAGTTTACCAACTCTTTACGCACCCCAAGCTCTGCTGTGCCTGTTTTTGCCGCTACTTCAACGGTAGGAATAAACAGTCCTTTTGCAGTGCCGTCTGTAACCGCAAGACGCATTCCTTCTCGCACAATTTCAAAATGTTTTTCAGGAATAGAAATTTTTTCTTTGTCACCATTTCCGCCAAGTATAAGAGTTGGGTTTACAAGTGTTCCCCCGTTTGCAATCGCACCAACAGCACGTACCACTTGGATCGGTGTTACTTGAAAACCATATTGTCCTATTGCTGTATTATAGGTGTCACCAATGCGCCATACGCTATCACCAAAAGTATCTTTTTTCCACCTTGGGTTGGGTATCGTTCCATTTTGCTCAATATCAGGGTACAGATCACTAGGCTTTCCAAAACCAAACAGCCGCATATATTTATCAAGCTTTGAAATTCCCAGTCCCTCCTGATCCTGATAACCGCCACCAATTGAGTAAAAATATACATTTGATGAAACTGCAAGTGCTTCTCGCATAGAGACCCAACCATGAACCTTCCAGTCATTAAAAATAGTACTCTGGTCAGGGAAAAATGGATTGGGTATTGTAATGCTTCCGGTGCTTAAAATACTTTTCTCTGGGCCAATTATGCCTTCATTAAGAGCGGCAATCGCAACATATGGTTTTATGATTGAACCTGGAGTATAGAGACCGGAGATAACTCTGTTGAGAAACGGCTTTTGAGTATCAAGCACGTATGAAGCTATGGCTTTACTATCTTTCCCATCGGAGAGTATTGACGAATTATATTCAGGATAATTGGTAAGTGCAAGAATTTCTCCGGTGTGCACATTCATAAATACCCCCGCTCCACCTTCGAAGCCAACACTGTTAGCAGTTTGCTCAATAAACTCATACAGTTTGCTTTGCACATTGCTATCAATTGAAAGCACTAGGTCATTTCCATTTTTAAGCGGTATTATAATACTCTCCGACTTAATATTCATGAGTGCATCAGTTTCAATAATTTTAATCCCATTTACTCCGCGCAGTGTATCATCAAAAAGTTTTTCAATACCATCCTTTCCTATAAAATCTTCTTGGTAATAAACGCCTGCAGTGTCTTTGAGTGGATAATTGACATACCCAAGTACGTGAGCCAGGCCTGGTTTCTCACTATATTTTCTCCGCGAGAAAATTTCACTCTCGTTTCGCACATTCAAAACTAACGATTCTTTTTTTCGATCATAAATAATCCCTCGATCAGCAAAAATAAGCTGGTGATGTAAACGGTTATTTTCACTTGTCTGCGCATACACCTCGCCTTCGGTAATTTGCAACACCCATATCTTTGAGCTAAATATAAGCCCCACTACTAAAAATGCTACGCCAACGAAAAACAATGTGGTTTTTGAAATTGGTTTTTCTATACGCCCTTCAAACTGGCTTGTATCAAATTGTGGTAGATTGGTTGAATCGAGGAAAATTTCATCGGGATAAATGTCAGAGTGCGTACTTGTTTTAGAAAATAAAGAACGGAATTTTTTAAGCAGAGAGCCGAACATATAACCTAATCATTATTGAACATGAGCCATTGCTTGCTATATCCAACACAAACAAATAGCAGCAGAAAAAGTATGGTGAAAGCAAGTTCTATTCCCGCAAACGCACCTATCGGTGCACTATAGAGCATGTCAGCGAAAAGCCCCCACGCTAACACTTCATATGCACTAAATGCAAGTAGCAGCGCTACCACAACTGCTACTGAAAACCACCACGGTAAAAATAGAATACTGGAAACTAAGGCAGTATTAAGAGCTATCCTCGTTGTGCGCTTATTGTTCAATATGGTTAACATTATTGGGGGAAATAATTTCTACCCACCTTATCTCATTGATATTAACAGGATTTTTAAACAGTATGGTCTGAAAAGCATCAGCTGAATTGGCAATAATACTCTCGACAACTCCAAAGAGCTTTTGATTAATACCAGGTATTACAACGTTGTCTCCCTCAACAATATCAGTGGTTCGGGGAAGTAATGTGGTAAAGTTTCCACCACCTCTTCCACGTGCTAAAGTCAATATTTGCTCTGGGCCAATCATGACACTAGTCTCTTCCCCCGGAGCAGAAAAGAGTGTCACTACAGAGGTACTCTTGTATACATTACTTATGGTACCGATGGCAATAATGCTAGATGCTATAGCCAAATCTCCTTTTTTAATTCCATAATCATTTCCAATATCAATGATGATGGTGTCATATAGAGAAACATTTGGTCTTGAGAGAACGGCAGCCAAAATTGTTTTTTCTGCACGGTCTCGCCCTAAGAGCGCTTTGAGTTCTTGATTTTCCTCTACAAGCATTCCACTATTGAGCACAGTGGTACTTTGTTGCTCAATGTATGTAGCAAGTCGCATGTTCTCTTCAACCAACATGCGTTTCGACTGTAATAATTTAACAGAAGATGATATTTTTGCAGTCAGACTATTTTGTGCACTCCAAAGTGGTTGTGTTATCGTATGCAGTGCTTGAGAAAAAGTCGTAGGAAATATAATGTACAATAACGAAACCACTCCCACCAAAAAAATCACTATAATAAATGTTGGTGTGAATACAACTCTTTTAGTATTATTCTGTCGGAGAAAGTTGCTCATTGTCCTCTTCTATTAAAATATCAGTAAATGCATGGATGTCTTCAAGTATTATACCGGTTCCGCGCACTACACAAGAAAGTGGGTCGTCTGCAACATGTATAGGCAATTTCAGTAAAGTACTGAGAAGTTTCGGCATCCCACGGATAAGTGCCCCACCGCCAACCAAGTACGCTCCACTTTGCATTACATCAGAGAGCACTTCTGGAGGCGATGTTTCAAGCACCTCTTTTATTGCATCGATAATATGATCTATGGAACCAGAAATTGCTTCGCGAATGTCTGCATCGGTGATAATCACCTCACGAGGTAATCCAGTGACCAAATCCCTACCGCGAATGGGCGCTTCAAGAGGACTTCCTTCCTCATCAACAGAACTGATTTGTGTTTTGACATCTTCAGCAGTTTTCTCTCCGATGAGAATTTTAAATTCACTCCGGATATAGGAAACAATGTCTGCATTGAGTTTGTCCCCCGCAACCCGAACATTCTTAGATTGCACTACTCCACCATATGCAATGATTGCTATATCACTAGTTCCACCACCGATGTCAATAATCATATTGCCAACCGGTTCGTGTATCGGTAGGCGAATACCGATAGCTGCCGCCATAGGCTCTTCAACAAGGTATACTTTGCGTGCTCCGGCATTTCTTGTGGCATCGCGTACTGCTCTTGACTCTACATTGGTAATGCCAGAAGGAATTCCCACTACCACTCGAGGACCAAGTAGTTTTCTGTTATTTTTTTGCGCTTTGTTAATAAGGTACGAGAGCATTTCTTCTGTTATCTCAAAGTCAGAAATGACACCGTTAACAAGTGGCTTGAGTGCGGTAACATGACCTGGAGTTCTGCCATACATTTCCTTTGCCTGTGTCCCAATTGCCACAACCTGATTAGTTTTTTTATTTATGGCAACAATAGAGGGTTCGTTAATAATGATTCCACGACCCTTAAGATACACCAGTGTATTTGCAGTGCCGAGATCTATACCAATATCATTGGAAAATAAAGTGTAGAATTTTTCCACATATGATTTGAGAATCTTAGACATGTCGTTACTCATACATTATTGTAATGTAAAGAGCTTTTCTTTAGAAACTAGTTCTGTATTGCCATTTTTCCTTTCAACTAGCTCTACCTTATCCTCCGCAATTGTTTTAGCGCTTACCACAACACGATATGGAATGCCGATAAGGTCACTGTCAGCAAATTTTTCTCCGGCACGAACATCTCTGTCATCATAGAGTACTGTAACTCCTTTTTCTAAGAGCTCGTTGTAAAGGTGGTCTGTTTTTTTCTGTATAGACCCGTCTCCCCCGCTAACATCTACAAGATGTAGCGTGAAGGGCGCAATAGAATGTGGCCAAATAATTCCTTTTTCATCTGATAGTGTCTCTGCAACCGTGCCCATCACTCGCCCAAGACCAATACCGTAGCAGCCCATTAAGACAGGTTGCTCTTTGCCACTTTCATCTTTATACGTGAGTCCGAATGCATCCGAAAATTTTACCTTAAGATTAAAGATGTTGCCCACCTCTATTGATTTTTGTTCCGACAAGTCTTTTTTGCCACACTGTGGGCACTCCTGCTGCTCCTTTTGTATCTCTTTGTTTACCGCAATGGAACATACCTCACACAAATATATTATATCTTCGCCAATTGAGGAGAGTGTTTGGAATTCATGTGAGTATTTTGAAAAAGTCCCACCAGATGCTACCGTGAGATAGGTAATATCTCCCAGCCCCAAGCGCTCAAATATCGTTTTGTATTCTTTTTTGACTTTTTCGTAGTAATCGTTGAAATCTTTTTCGGTGGTATGAAATGAATAAAGATCTTTCATTATGAATTCCCTACCTCGGAGAATACCGGACTTAGCACGCAGTTCCATTCTAAACTTATTCTGAAACTGATACACAGATAGTGGTAAGTCTCGGTATGAAGAGACAAACTGTTTTGCAATTGGCACAATGATTTCTTCATGTGTAGGGCCAAGTGCCATTTCTTTACCAGAAGAATCCGTAATTTTATACAAATCATCCATACTTTCCCACCGCCCTGTCTTCTGCCAATTTTCTTTCGGATGAAGTGTCGAGAGTAGTAATTCTTGTCCTCCAATATTATTCATACTCTCACGAATAATATTTTCAATTTTTTTTAGTACACGTAAACCAAGAGGTAAGTACGAATAAACACCTGCCATTTCTTTATTTATAAAACCACCTCGTATCAGTAACTGAGCATTTTTTGAGATTTCATCCTTAGGTGCCTCTTTTTTTGTTTTTGTAAAAAGTTCGCTCTGCCGCATTACCAAATAGTACTGCAAAAGCACTCTATGGTCAAAATATGGCGAAAATACTACACTACGCAAAAATCTTCATGATGTCGTTGTAAGTAACAACAAGCATCAATAAAATCAGGAGTGCAAATCCTATAACATTTAGTGTGTTTACAATAACCGGTTTTATAGGAGAGCCTTTTATCGTTTCAACTAACAAAAAGACAAGTCGTCCCCCATCAAGCGCGGGAAGTGGTAGAAGATTAATGACTGCAAGGTTAAGCGATATGAATGCAGTAAACAGCAGAAGAGGAATCAAACCGAGAGCTGCCGCATCTCCGACAAATCCAACAATACCTACTGGTCCTGCTATTTGTGAAAAATCAGCTCCGAGGGTAAGCGCGCTTGCTAGAAAGCCAACAATCGCAACTGTTACTGCGCCGAGCATTTCTATGGTAAGTTTGCCTCCCTGATATAATGCTTTGTGTGGTGGAACTCTAACGATTCCGACTATGCCCATTGATATGCCGATAGCTGCTCTGTCTACCTCATCTTTAACAATCCCTCTCTCTGGTATAACAATGGCAATTCCCTCTACACCTCCGCGCATATATGAGACCGTGATTTCTTTTCCACCGTGGGAAGCGATGAACTCTGAAATCTGGTCACTCGTGATTTCACTCACGCTGAAACCATCTGACTCAATAGAAAGCAGTCGATCCCCTGCCTTAAGCCCCGCTACATGAGCGGGAGTATCTGGAAATACATTAATAATTGTCAGAGCAGGATCAGTTACTGACCCGATGTCTTCCGGATTGATTGCTGTTGGCATGCCAATTGCAAAAATGATAGAGAACAGAAACCATGCTGCCAGTATATTGAAACCAACACCTCCTACCATCACAAGCGCCTGAATCCATTTGGGCTTATTGAGCAAACTACGTGCTCGGTCTGGTCCTGAGATAGATTCGTTATCAGGATTTTCTCCAAAAATTTTTACAAAACCACCAAATGGCAAAAGATTGAAAGTATATTCGGTTTCTCCATATTTTTTTCCAAAAAGCTTTGGTGGAAACCCTACACCAAACTCATCTACCCGAATACCGAACTTCTTTGCGATGATAAAGTGCCCAAATTCATGTACCAATATGAGTACTACCAAAATTACTATAAATAAAAGTATATTCATAATTAGTCTGAAATTTCTTTCTCTTTCCGAATTGCTATTGCTTCGAGTTTGTTTCCTCCATCGTCAATCAGTTTTTGCATCTCATCTTTATATCTAAATTTGTCATCGTCACTTATCGTTTTGTCCCGTTCTTGTTTTTGAATATCACTCCAAATCTCATCTCTCTCACCGCGAAGTGATATACGGGCGTGCTCGAGTTTTTCTTTTATAACTTTCAATAGAGTAGCCCTATTCTCTGCTGTTAGTTCTGGGAATGAAGCACGTACCCCTTTTTCATCTGATGATGCTGAAACACCTAGATTGCTATCAATAAGAGATTTTTCTATATCTTTTATCTGTGATAAGTCCCATGGAGTTATGCGAAGTGTTCGTGCGTCTTCAATTGAAATATTCGCAACTTGATTGATTGGCACTCTTGTGCCATACGATTCAACTCGCAAACTATCAAGAAGTGCGGGGGTCGCTCGCCCTGTACGGACTGTGCGGTACTCATTCAAAAGCCACTCTTCTGTGTCTTTGATCTTCTGCTTCAGTGCTGAAAAATCGTACGTCATCCCGTTAGAGACAGATCGCGGTCAATTGTCACGCCACGGCTCTGTTTGTGTAAGAGTCTAATAAAAATTATGCCAATAAAATTTTGTGCACTCCCGAAGCGACCGCGGTCTCTAACGGGACCATGCACCCATCAATTGTAGCAGGAGATTGTATGATTGCAAAAATGATGAGCCACTATTATTTTACAGGTATAATCATAGATATATTCTCAAGAATCATTTTAACGGAGGGTGACCGGTCTTTTAGGTATCCGTGTGCTTTATGCATTTCCTCGAATACAGAGACCACGTCTTTACTCAATCCTTTTTTGCCGACAGCGCTGTAGAGTGTTAATTCGAGACTATTTAAAAATGACAGAGCAGCAGACTTATCTTTATTTTCAATAATTTCACTTAACATACGCAAACGCTCTTGTTTAGACGAATGTAGAAATTTCTTTGCAAAAGGCACCTCGTTTATTTCAATTGGTTGGCGCGGTATAATTAATAATCTAGACCTAAGCGTAGGCAATAAATCATCTACAAAAGAGGTCATAATAAAAAAATGTGTATTGGGAGTCGGTTCTTCAAAGAGTTTGAGAAGTGCATTTTGCGATTCGTGATTTATTGAATTAAAAGTAATGACAAAAATTTTCTTATGTTTCGTAATCGCTTTTCTTGAAGCTATAACTTGTAGTGCCCTTCCATCGTCTATGCCAAAATTATCAAACTCCCTGAAATAAAAATCTGGATTTCCATTTGTGGGAATTTTCAGTGTTTTTTCAAAAAAAGAAAATAACTCCGGCAACACAGTTTTTTTCTCGCCTTCAATGAGATATGCATGAAATAGTGCGTTCTTTTTATGTGCATCCAACAACAACTTCATGATAGATTTTGTTAATTATTGTGAGTATTGACGAGCAATGATGTTACAAAATCATCACCCTGTTAAATAACATTTGATTTTTCTCAATTCTATTGACATGCTGTCTGTTTATTTTATACGATTTGCGTAACATACTTGTCTATATACTTTTTCAAATGTTAATTTTTTCTTTGAAAAAATTATTTAACAGGGTAATATTTTGCACCCATGATTGGAAATTCAACAAATTAAATTTCCAATCATGGGCAAAATTGTTATTTTTTTGCAATAATGCTTTTCTTATAGGTATCAAGATGTGTAAGCGCTATCCCAGTACCTTTTGCAACACAATATGCGGTGTCATCGGCAAGATACGCTTTTACACCAATGCGACGCAGTATAAGTTCGGGGAAATTGCGTAGTTGTGATGAGCCACCGGTCATGATGATTCCTTTATCAATAATATCGGCAGAGAGTTCGGGTGGGGTTTCTTGAAGTACATCGCGAATTGCTTTTATCATTTCACGCAACTCACGTGAAATTGCTTTTACAACCTCGTTAGTCGTAATTTCTGTTGAACGAGGCAATCCGGTGAGAAAATCTCTTCCTTTTATAACCATGGAAAGTTCTTCTTCTAGTGGTACCGCTGACCCAATTCGTATTTTTATCTTCTCAGCCATCTCCTCTCCAATGGCAAGATTGAATGTCTTTTTTATATAATCGGCAATGGCACGATCTATCCGGTTGCCTGCACACTTGACTGAGGCGCACGAAACAATTCCGCCGAGCGAAATAACGGCCACATCAATAGTCCCCCCGCCAACATCAACCACCATGTGTCCTTTTGCTTCTTGAATCGGTATACCAGCTCCAATCGCTGCCAGTATTGGTTCTTTGACCACATACGCTGATTTTGCACCTGCTTTTATCGCTGCTTCGATGACCGCTCTCCGTTCAGTTGATGTAACACTTGCTGGCACTGAAATCATAACCTCGGGTCTAAATAAACGAAATTTACCGAGTGCCTTTTTCATATAATATCGAAGCATTGCTTCGGTAACTCGGTAGTCGGCAATTACTCCGTCTTTCATGGGACGGTACGCAATAATATTATCTGGTGTTCTTCCTATCATTTCCTTTGCTTCCGAGCCAATCGCAAGAATCTTATTGTCTTGCTCTGAGACTGCCACAACAGACGGTTCGGAGAGTACGACTCCTCTGCCGGGCACATACACCAGAATGTATGTGGTGCCCAAATCTATCCCCAATTTTGGTGAAAAAAAAGACATGTGCGTACATAGTATCGTTTTTGGGCTCAATTGCCAATGTGAGAGTACATAACGATAAGTTACATTGATAAAAATATAGCATATATGCTATATTATCACAGTCAGCATGAAATATATGAGCAAGGAACACAAACAACTTGGAAAAATAATATCCTCTTCTCGGGAGAAGCGTGGTATCACTCAACGTGCCCTTGGAGAAATGATAGGCACGACTCAAAGTGCTGTTGCACGAATGGAAAGTGGAGAGCAAAATCTCAGTACCAGTATGCTTTCAAAATTAAGTCGCGCTCTCAATAAAGAGCTGGTTAGTATCTCTACCGGTGCAATAAATTTAAAAATAGAAGGCGGCAAAAAACTCTCAGGATCCATAGTTACCAACACTTCAAAAAACGGTGCGGTGGTGCTTTTATGTGCGTCATTGTTAAACAAAAACACTACTATCTTGCGAAATATGCCCCGCATTGAAGAGGTATATAGAATCATTGAAGTGCTGCAGAGTATTGGGGTATCCGTAACATGGAAAGATGATGATGTGGAAATCAAACCGCCTACAAAACTTACACTTTCGACTATCAATACACGTTCTGCAATGAAAACCAGAAGCATTCTGCTATTTATAGGTCCAATGATTCACCTTTTCAAATCATTTAAACTTCCTCAATCAGGAGGGTGCAGGCTCGGTACTCGATCGGTCAAACCTCACTTCTACGCACTGGAGAAGTTTGGAGTACGTATTACTACAAAAGCCGACCACCATCGTATTGAACACAGCCGTCTCAAACCAAGTACTATAATATTGTATGAATCCGGTGACACTGTAACCGAAAACGCAATAATGGCTGCGAGCAAAATACCCGGAAAGACAGTAATAAAGTACGCCTCGGCAAATTATCAAGTGCAGGAGTTGTGTTTCTTTCTTGAAAAACTGGGGGTTCAAATAGACGGAATCGGCACCACGACACTCTTAATTCACGGCAAGAAAACAATTGATATTCCTGTTGAATATTCACTGAGTGAAGACCCTATTGATACTATGTTTTTTCTTACAGCTGCGATTGTAACAAAGTCAATGCTTACCATTAAACGCTGCCCTATTGATTTTCTTGAGCTTGAACTTTTAAAACTTGAAAAGATGGGTTTCAAATACAAAATACTAAAGCACTACTACGCACTAAACGGCAGGACCAATCTTGTGGATATAAAAACATATCCGTCACAACTCACCGCCCTTGCTGAAAAAATAACTCCGAGACCATATCCCGGTCTTAATATGGACAACCTTCCCTTCTTTGCCATTATTGCAACACAAGCGAAAGGACAAACATTAATCCATGATTGGGTCTATGAAAAAAGGGCCATCCACTTTTCAGAACTTGATAAGCTCGGAGCTGATACTATGCTTGCCGATCCTCATAGAATTTTTATAACCGGCCCCACCAAACTAAGAAGTGCTGAACTTGTGTGTCCTCCCGCTTTGCGTCCAGCTGCTATTATTCTTCTCGGTATGCTCGCCGCTGAAGGAACCTCTATATTGCGAAATATATACACTATTGAGCGAGGGTATGAGGATCTTGCAAACCGACTAAATGGAATAGGCGCAAGTGTTGAAGTCCTATAGAAACTGATTCTATAATTCTATAAAATTATTTCCACAAATTTGCTATGCTATAGGACATGCATTTTATACGAGTCATACCCATATCCCGAGGAATCACAAAAGATGAGTTGTCGTATTTTTCGACACAACCGATTCCAGAGGGTTCTATAATATCGGTGCCACTTCGCAAAAAAACAATTCCTGCGATTGTTATTTCATCAAAAGACATTAGCACGTCAAAAACGGCAATAAAAACATCCGACTACAAACTGAAAAAAATTGGGAAGCAAGAATCAAAAGCGGGAATTCCGCTTGATGTTATGCTTGCGGTGTGCGAAACCGCGGATTATTTTGTAACGTCTCCTGGTGCAGTACTTGCCGAGATATTGCCCAAAACAATACTTGATGAAATACAGGAAGGAGGTTACATAAAGAGAAAAAAGAAAAGAAAAACACGTGTTGCGGGAGAAAAGCTTGTCCTGCAGATAGAAGATAAAGAGTGTTTGGGAGTGTATAAAAATATTGTAAGAGAAGCATTTGCCAGCAATACATCTATATTTATGTGTGTTCCCTCACTTGCTGATGGGGAACGATTATTAAAAGTATTACAGAGAGTAATAGAGCAATACAGTGT
>JADFSL010000009.1 GCA_022560785.1 Patescibacteria group bacterium | reverse complement strand
AATGATGTCCAGATATGGTTTTTTTTGTTGCTTTTTCAGCCATTTCCCTGTTTTTTTAGGCAAAAATTAAATAAAGCAGACCTGCTTTAAGTGCCTCTAATTATAGCAAAAAACCCTTTTAAATCAAGGGTTTTTTAACAATTTCAGGTCATTATATAAGTCTATTTTGGGTCCATTTTTTAACCTTATTTTACCTTACTTTCCAGTCAGCATTTTTATTGAGAACCACAGTTATAGACTCCATTATTTTGTTTACTTCATCGTCTGAGAGTGTCTTTTCATGTGACTGGAATACGAGTCGAAAAGCATATGAGATTTGTTCACCTTTCCCTCCTGTCGATGATGCAGGTTTAAATGTATCAAACAGTTTTAAATTAAAAAGATTATCTCCGGATTCTTTTTTTATAATGTTAAGGATTTCAATTTCTTTTACATTTTTTGGAACAAGCACTGCTATATCACGAAGCACAAATGGATACTGTGATATTGGTTTGTAAATAATCTTTTCATCTTTTTTCTCAAACTTCTCATATTCTTTAAGATCAGGTAGACGAGCGATTAGTGCATCAAAATCAATTTCTACAATATTATTTTTTATGGTACTTTCAATTTTTATGTTTAGCTCTTGTGATAACAAGTCAATCATTTCATTTAATTCTTCTGTCTCACTGCCGGAGTGTTTCTTTGTGTTTTGTATCCCTATTGCAAAGGATGTGTATTCTTTTCCTTTTTCAAAAACATTTCCTGTTTCAAATATTTTAATCTTGTCTAATCCAAGCACATCGATATATCGTATGTTAAATAGAAGACTGTCGTATATGCTATCGTGAAGATTTTCTCTTAAAAACGGTTTGTCAGACGCGAACGCATTCAATAATTCTACTGTCCCGTTGTCCCGAAATGTTCTTGTATATATTTCAGAGAACCCATTCTTAATCAACATATTTCTCACTTTTTCAGTATAGTAGAGTTTCTTGTTAACCGTAGGGCTAACTTTGATTTTCTCTGGAGCTTTAGACTTTATATTTTCATACCCGTATATTCTGCCGATCTCCTCAATAAGGTCTTCTCTTATACGCAAATCCATTCGCTCAAAAGGTACTGTCACAACAAACCGCTCGTCATTTGTTGCCATTCGGCGGTAACCTACAATATTGGTAAAACCGTTACTTTTGTTAACCTTTTCAATCACGACACCGCTACCGCTTGAGGCGTGAATGACCATACCATCACCAATATAAATCCCATTATGAGATACTCCTTCTGGAACATTTGTTCCAGGTAAAAATTCAAATGATTGCTTCTTGGGACCTGAATGTTCAACCTTTGTTCCATCTGAGAGCATTGTAAAAACATATTTTTTAGGTGTGTTGCCATTGTTTCGTGAAAATATAACATCTCCTGGTTTCAATTCGTCTTCTTTTATTTCAAATCCATACAAAAATTGGTCCACTGCTACCCTAGGTAATGCTACTCCCGCTTGAGCAAATAAAAAGCCAACGAATGACGAGCAATCAAATGAGGCGGGAGCATCATGGCTAATACTAGCTCCATACTTATACGGAACTTCGATGAGTGTCGGGGCGAGTTTTAGTATTGTGTCTATCGGTTTTACTTTTGTATATTCAAAATGGAAACGTTCCAATATATCCTCAACTTCTTTTTCTTTTATAGATGACCCTAACAGCATGTTTATTTCGGAAAGTGAGACACCTATTTTATATGGACTCCTCCGAGATGGCCAATAATCAACATATCCCTCAATATCCCCCCCAGCTATCTTTTGTATGAGTAATAGAGATTCCTGAAGTCCTATTAAAGTGAGTTCTTGCGAAAGTTCATTTTCAAAACGGATGGAAGCATCAGTGCGTAGTTTAAATTTCTGAGAAGTCAGGCGGATGCTGACTGGGTTGAAATTTGCAGACTCAATAATGATGTTTTGCGTGTGTTCATCAATCTCCGCTTGTTTCCCTCCCTTCACTCCAGCTATTCCAATTGGTTTTCCCGAATTATCGTCTGTAATGAGGAGTGTGTCTGTTCCTACTGTATATTCTACCTCATCCAGTGTAATAATTTTTTCGTTTGCCTCACCTACTCTGACTGCAATACCATATTTCCCTCCCTTCCTCTCTAATTTGTCCATGTCAAATGCGTGCAATGGTTGCCCAGTCTCAAACATCACATAATTTGTGGCATCAACTATGTTGTTGATTGATTTTTGTCCTATTGTTTCAAGCCGCTGTTTGAGCCATTGGGGAGTAGGACCAACCTTCACACCCCTCACTACAGCCGCACTAAAGCGCCTGCACAATTTAGAATCCGTGACGGCAATACTGAGAACACGAGACTGTGGTAAATCTTTTTCCGACACTCTCAGCGGATCACGCTTTAGTGGTTTTTTTGTTATGACTGATATTTCTTTTGCAACCCCTCTATGCGATAAGCAGTCGTGAGCACGATTGGGAAGTATATCAATTTCAATAACTAAATCCTTGCCAATATTTTCATTTTTTTCAACCTCAAATGAACTACGGTTTAGCAATTCTGCAAGAGCTTTTGGTTTAGGTAGAGCAGAATCAAAATAACTTTGTAACCATTCGTAACTTACTTTCATGCCAATTTTATTTATGAGCAAAGCGAATAATCATAAAATTGAGCACCCTGTTAAATAACATTTGATTTTTCTCAATTCTATCATGTTGTTTATTTATTCTGTGAAATTTACGTATCATGTTTGTTTGTGTATTTTTTCAAATGTTAATTTTTTCTTTGAAAAAAATCATTTAACAGGGTAATGTTTCACTCCTATATTTTATATCGTATACTCATAAAATATAGGTGGAGCCATTAAAATTGGTTAACGAATCTTAAATCTCCCGAATAAAAAAGTCGCACATCATCTATCCCATATTTGAGCATAGCAATTCTTTCAATCCCTGCTCCAAATGCAAATCCTTGCCACTTCCGCGAGTTTATTCCAGCGTTTTCTAGAACTTTTGGATGAACCATACCAGCGCCTAATATTTCTATCCAGCCGGTTTTTTTACACAGAGGACACCCCCTTCCATCACACTTAAAGCATGTCATATCAACTTCCAATCCAGGTTCGACAAATGGAAAGAACCCGGGACGAAAACGGACATTTGTATTTTTATGCATCAATTCACCTAAAAATTTTTCAAGCACCGATTTGAGTGTTGCGAGTGTCACATCGGTACCTATCATAAGTCCCTCTACCTGATTAAATTGCGCCTCATGTGTTGCATCTGTGGCTTCGTTTCTGAAAACTCTCCCCGGCACAATAATTCTAAATGGAGGTTTGTGCTCTTTCATATAACGTATCTGTACAGATGATGTGTGAGTACGCAGCACTGTCTTTTCTTTACCCTTTATCCAGAAAGTATCTTGCATATCCCGAGATGGGTGATCTGGAGGTATGTTGAGTGCATCAAAATTATTGTATTCAGATTCTATTTCTGGACCTTCCACAAATTCAAACCCCATATTGTTAAAGATGGAATGTATCTCCCGCACGAGAGACGTTATAGGATGCAAATGTCCAATGCTTGAATTCATACAATATTTAACTCATCATATCTCAAAATAGGGTAGTTTTAAAGAGATTCGAATTAAGAATAATAAATATAACATTGACCACCTGTCAGATTTAAATTACCCAGTAGAAAAAATGTCTGGAGCCAGCGGTCGGGCTTGAACCGACGACCTACGGTTTACAAAACCGTTGCTCTACCAACTGAGCTACGCTGGCCTTTATACACAACAATATATAACAAATATTTACTTAACACTAGAATGATCACGAATAGAATTTTTCTAACGAGGCGAGTGCAACCGTTGTGCGGACCCTGTCCGTCTCTGGTGGAAACTGAGTCCCGACGAGCTCTGCTGTCGGGACCTCGACCTTGCGTCGGGGCTAAGGTGGCACGCGTATACTATACCACATCTGTGAATCTCTAAAATTCTATTTAAAAAAACCCAACTTCTCCAGAGGGGTTGTGGTTACAGCAGTATATTCTACATTTTGTCACCGAGGTTGCGACCTCTGTGATCTGACACATCTCTAAGATACTGTGATGCTACTCTATCGTCTTTTACTACACCCTTACCTTTTATCATATTGATAAACTTCAAGAGTTTTCCTTCAACAGCTTGAATTAATTTAAGTACTATTGCGCTTGTGTGATATGCGATGTGGTGCGTTATCTGTCGTGATACATGAGAGCCTGCTCCGGGAATAGTTCGCATAAGAGAGCGGGTCTTTTCTGCCATTTTAAGAGTAAATATATCAGTCTTTGCACGGGCAACTGAGAGATATATCTTGCGTGACTGCAATTCCCATCGCTTGAGCATAAACAAAAGCACAATCCCCGCAAGGGAAGCTATGAAAACAATTATAGGAATGGTTATCATACTCGTAATGAAAACCGCGTAAATGCGGTAACTTCAATTTTTTCACCAAATCGCTGTACCGCAGTTTCAATTAGATCATTGATTGTTTGTTCAGAATTTTTTATAAATTTTTGCTCAAGTAAAATCCTGTCACTGAAGTACATATCAAGTTTACCTGATATGATTTTTTCTTTCAAATCTTTCTGTTGTTGTGCCGCTTCCTTTTCAAATACCTCCCGTGCTGCCTGCATTACATCTTTGGATATCTCATTACTATTTGTAAATTCCGGATTTGTAGCTGCAACATGCATTGCAATATCATAGGCGAGTGTGATGAACTCTTTATTTTTCGCGACAAAATCCGTCTCACACGAAAGCTCTACCATAGCCCCTACATCTCCTGTCCCATGTATATATGCCTGAATTACACCAGCTTTCAATTCTCTTCCCGATTTTTTCCCCGCAACAGTACTTCCGTGCTTACGCAAAATTATTATAGCTTTATTAAGATCGCCATTTGATTCTTCAAGTGCTTTTTTACACTGCATTATTGATATACCAGTTTCATTTCTTAATTTTCTTACCTCTTCCGTTGTGATTTTCATAATACTTTAAACCCTACTTGCTTGCCCCTTAGTTAGCGCAAAGCGCTATACTACTTGGGGTTCGGTTGTAATTTCCATTTGCTAATTTTATTTAATAGCTTTATGAATATATTTTTCGATACAGGAAATTCTTTTCAGAATAGTTGGGTTTGAAACTGGGTTATGAAAAAAATTATTCTTTCTTCAATTTTTTACCCTCCTTATACGCCTCGACTATCTCATGTATAAAAAACAAAATACTGGTCCTAGAAGCATCGTTTGCAACAATAGGAAAATCGATTCCTTTTACATTACAATCAGAATTAAGTAAACCTATAATCGGTATTGTTTTTGCCTGTGCTTCAGCAACGGCAATGTGCTCCTTTTTTGTATCAATGACAAACAATGCTTTTGGCAATTCTTTCATGGAAAGAAGACCGAAAAAATTCAATTCCAAGTCTGTTATTTCCCTGTCCAACATGAGTTGTTCCTTTTTTGTATATTTTGTCTCAAACTCACCTTTTTCTCGCTTCAATGTTAGGTCTTCAAGTCGCTCTATCCGTTTTTTGATCTCAGAAAAGTTCGTGATGGTGCCACCTATCCATCTGCCGGCAACATACGGCATTTCTACTGATATAGCACCTTCTTTAAGCGCACTTTTGGCTTCATTCTTTCCTCCCACAAACAAAATGGTTTCGTTCTCACTGCCAAGTTTTTTGGCATATTCTTTTGCATTTTCCAAAAGAATACTGGTTTTTTCCAAATCAAAAATTTCCACCTTATTTTTTGCGCCAAAAATAAATTGACTCATCGATGGGTGGCGTCTCCTTTTTGAGTATCCGAAATGAGCACCTGCAGAAAACATTTTCTCTATGGGTGTTTTACCTTTTGTCTCTGTTTTTTCGATTTTTTCCTTTTCAATGCTTTCCATACTTGGTGAGTGTATCAAATAACCAAAATGCTTGCAATATTGCCCAATATTATTGTAGAGCCTCTTGAAGTGCCAAAACTATCTCTTCAATACCACCACTGAAGATGCCCTCCACATTATGCCACGACTGCTTTATTCGATGATCCGTTACCCTGTCCTGTAAAATATTGTATGTGCGAATTTTCTCGGATCGGTCTCCTGTTCCAATTTGCTCCTTTCGTTCTTTTGATAAGGATTGGTGTTCTTCTTCGCGCTTTCGCTCCTCAAGTTTTGCGGTGAGTATACTCATTGCTTTTTCACGATTCTTTTGTTGACTTCGCTCAGATGTGCACCTAACATCAATACCCGTCGGTTTGTGTATGACGCGCACGGCTGTTTCAACTTTATTTACATTCTGACCTCCAGCGCCTCCAGAGCGAGAAAATTCTATTGATATATCAGCCGGGTCTATTTCAACCACGCTGTGTACTCGTATAGGTAGCACTGCAACTGAAGCTGTAGAAGTATGAATCCTGCCTGACTTTTCTGTTCCTGGAACACGTTGAATACGGTGTACCCCAGTTTCGTGTCTCAATTTTTTGTATGTATCTGTTCCTTTAATTTCAAACGAGGCTTCTTTATAACCACCTACAGAGCTTTCTGATTCATGCAATGTTATAAACGACCAGTTATTTTTTTCTGCAAACCTGCCGTACATGTCCGCAAGTTTACGGGCAAACAAAGCGGCCTCCTCTCCGCCGGCTCCTGCACGAACCTCCAACACGACTTCGTTGGGGAACTGTTGTTCCTTCTCGTCGTCGGCAACTATGTTCTCCATTTGTTTTAAAATGGATTCTTTTTGAGACTGTATTGTTTCAAGCTCTTCTCGAGCAAGAGCTTGAACATCCGCGTCTGTACTCATTTCAATCAGTTCTTTCTGATGCTTTTCCAGACGCTTATACTCTCCGGCAAGATAACTTGTTTTATGATTTTTTTTATACTCTTCTATGTCTGTCATATCTATACTAAAAACACACACCTAGAAATAAGCATGCGCAATTAAAGACTTTTGGGGAAGTTATTTCTCCTTAGAGCCTGCCTTGGAGATTGGTTTGGTTTTTTTAACTACTTTTTTTTCCGCTTTAGCGAGACGAGTTTTAAATTTTTCTACACGCCCAGCAGTATCAATTATCTTTTCTGAACCAGTATAAAATGGGTGGCAGGCACTACAAACCTCAACATCAATCTTTTCTTGAGTTGAGCCAATTTCAAATGTATTTCCACAGGCACATTTAACTTTCACCTTCGTGTAATATGTTGGATGTATATTTGCCTTCATTGCACGAAAACTATACCACAATAGGGCGCACTTGCAACTACACTACGACGATGCTAAAACATTAATTAGTCCTTGATAGTACTCCGCTAATTCCATTACTTCGTCACCATAAAATGAGTATGCTGTCTTTTCAGCATTTCTCCAGCCAGCGAAATACCGCAATGCTGCCAATCGTTCTGAGTAATACGTGCCACGATCTGCACCGTTGTCCATAAGTAAAATCGATGAGGCGATAAATGCTGTTCTCGGGTCCCATGGATTCGGCGGGTTTTGATTACTTGCTTCTCCAATGCGCTCCTCATATAAAATCCAGGTTGATGGAATAAACTGTGCAGGACCCATTGCTCCACCGTAACCATATGATGGTGGGCAAGAGATTACTTGTGTATATGGGTTAATCCCAAGCCTGCGTGTTATATCCAGAAAAGGATCCACGTCACGGCTTGGCTTCATTGTGCCATAAAAGATTCTGCCAGTATTAACACCCTTACCGTCACCTTTTTTAGGTTGATTAGTCAATAAACACTGTCCGACATTTTCTCCTAAATTTGATTCTTGCGCCACAACTCCTAAAATGAATGCCGGTCGCACTCCAGTCTTAGATGATGCAAAATTCGCATACGCAAGTGCCTTTTCAAATGGTATGGCTGTTGAGCCACGCAATGTAAATAGCTCACTTCTTATTTCTGCGGCACTCCTTTCTTTCGAAGCAATTATATTTTGATACACAGCTTCAACTCCTTTTGTAATTTTGAGTATCTCTTGTTTTTGATTCTCCCGTACTTCTATTTTCTTCTTTTGAAGCTCTTGGATCCCACGCAGTTCTAATTCTTCCGATTGTTTATCTTCAAGAATGCCCCTTTGTGTATTGGTATTATCTTTGGTAACCTCTATTTCAATAAATGAATGGCTCAGAGCCCGTTTTATTGAGTCAAAACTGTCTAAGTCTTCAAAAAAATCGGAAAGATTCTGATTTCCCAGTATGACTTCCGCTAATGTCATATTATCTATCTCATTTGTCCGCCGCAACAGCTGTGCTAGAGACTCTTTTTCTTTTTCCAGTTTAGTATTAAGATCTCCTATTATTTTTTCCTTGCCTGTTATATCCTCTGAAAGTTTTCTTATTGCAATATTTCTAACTCTAATATTCAAACGCGCTTTTTCAATTTTGCCATCAAGAATTGAAATGTCTCGCTCAAGTGACGTGCTTTCTTTCTGTTTACCTTCAAGTAAGTTCTGCTGAACAGCAATTTCTGCATCAAGTGATGAAAGTTCATTTTCAAGCTGTGCTCTGCGTACTGTAACATCATCCTCAGTCACCTGTGCGATGGCAGGATGCACATACAAAGCAAACAGCATCGTGAACATCATGGTATATGCAAACAACATCCGTGGGGACTGTCGTTCTATTTTACTCATACTATGTAGTATAACAGATATGAGTTATGAGATGCATGCTAGACGTTACGCTTTTTTGTCGCTCGTTTTATCGTTAGTGTTCTCACTTTCTGCGTCCGTAACAGTTTCTTCTTCTCCACCTTTTCATTTTTGTTCAGACTCAATTCCAGAGAGATCGGGAGTCTCTGCTTCCTCCTCAATTTCTTCAATAACTTCTGTGACCAGTGCTACCGCATCATCGGGATTTAGAAGAGAAATAACTCCTTCCGGAAGTTTAATATCTTTTACAAAAATTCTGCTTTCAAAATCAGACAGGGAAGAAACGTCAACTATGATGTTGTGCGGTAAATCTTTTGGAAGTACTTCAATTTCAAGCTCATGTATTACCTTAACGAGGGTGCCCCCAAGATCTTTTACTGCCAGTGGAGTGCCATCAAATTCAATAGGAACTTTAACAGTAACTTTTTTACCTTTTTCAATAATATAAAAATCTGCATGACGGACACTGCCTGATACTGGATCTGTGTCTACATCGTGAATCAACGCCTCTTTATTGTCACCGACACCTGAAAGCTCTATAACCGATGACTCCCCAGCTTCCTTCCATACCTTTTCAAAATCTTTCTTGGATAATGTTATTGAAGTTGTTGGCTCTTTGCCACTATAAAAAACTGCGGGGATTTTCCCCTCCTCTCTCAATTTTTTCGGCTTTTGTGTTGCTTCCCGTTTTTCAACTTCAAGTTTTAACATACCGAACCATTATATCCATACAACGCCAAAAATCAATCCCACAGTACGAAAACGGAAAGTGCGCCCTACCCTCCTTGCTTAAATCTTATGAAACGATATTCGGTGGAGTCTTACCAGAAAGATATTCAATAATATTTTGTGCGGCAATCTCCGACATTTTACCACGTGTTTCTTCCGTCGCCGACGCTGTGTGTGGTGTGATAACCACATTCTCAAGTTCAGAAAGTCCAGGCGCAAGTTTTGGTTCTTCTTCAAACACATCGAGAGCCGCTCCACGTATTGTTTTATTCTTAAGCGCTTCTACTAATGCACTCTCGTCCACAACAGGACCACGTGATGAATTTATCAGATACGCAGTCGGTTTCATCATTTTCAACCGCTCTGCATTGATTAAATGTTTTGTTGAATCCAAAAGGGGAACATGCACAGTCACAAAATCTGCCTTCTTGAGTACTCCCTCGACACTTTCTTCAAATGTCGCTCCGTACTCTTTTTCAAATTCTTCATTTCTTTTTACATCGTAGTAGCAGACCTTCATATCAAAGCCCCTTACTGCATGATGCGTCACCCGCTGTCCTATTTGTCCAGCACCAAGAATTCCCAATGTTTTACCTTTTAGGTCTGTACCCAAGAGAAGCATTGGCGCCCACCCATCGTATAATCCTTTCCTGGTAAATCTGTCACCCTCGGCAACGCGCAGTGCAATTGCAAGTAGTAGTGCAAAGGTGTGTTCGGCTACCGTTTCTGTCAACACCCCAGGAGTGTTTGTGACAGTAATACCACGCTCCTTTGCTTCTTCAACATCTATATTGTTGTAGCCGACTGCATAATTTGCAAAAATTTTTGAGGAGGGGACTGCGTCGTACACTGCAACATTTATGGTATCTGTTAAAAGACAAAGTACAGCATCATACTCTGTTTTTTTCAGTTCAGAAATAAGTTCCTCTGTGGTTAATACTCCGTCTTTTTCACTTACCGTAACCTCATGCCCCTCTTCTTTTAGTAGTTTAATTCCTGACTCTGGTATTGCTCGTGTTATGTAGATTTTTTTCATAATTCTTGATTCCTGATTCATAAATTATTAAATAATTTCAATCTACTTTCTACTACTTTCTCAATTTCTAGCATACCTCTTTTCATAAAGCGGTACGGGGCAATTTCATCAGGATTCTCTTGAAGCGATAAGGTGATCCCCTTTTTGTACGCAATGCGAATCTCGGTGTTGATGTGCACAATCGCAATCCCCGCTTCAATTGCATCTTTAAAATCTGCATCTGATATCCCTGAACCACCGTGCAAAACTACAGGAACACCACCTGCCTCTCTCAATTCTGATATTCTTTTTATACTTATATTCGGATTCTTCCCACTTCTCAACATTCCGTGGAGATTCCCCACTGCAGGCGCTATCAAATCAACACCTGTTTCTTTCACAAACTGCTTTAACTCTTCTGGTTTTGTCAGGTTCTCTTCTGTTATTTCGGCACCCTCCGGTATTGCATCAAGTATTTTCGATGACGTGCCAATATAGCCGATTTCACCTTCAACTAAAATATCCGGATTAACACTTTTTGCATATTCTACACACTGTTTTGTTATTTTTATATTTTCATCAAAAGAAAGCTTTGTTCCATCAAAAATCACTGCATTATAACCTGCGTCTATTGCAACTTTCACTTTTTCAAATGAGTAGGTGTGGTCGGCGTTGAGATAAATTGGGTAGTCATATTCTTCACGCAAACTTTTTACCAAAGCAACGGCTTGTTTTACACCAACAAAGTCTCTTTCTCCTTCTGAAGTGCCGATAATGATTGGGAGATTCAAACTTTTCGCCGCGCGGAAAATACCCCGCAACCCTTCGGTGTCTGAAATGTTGAAATGACCGATGGCCACCTTGTTTTTTTCAGCTTCTGATATTACGTCTTTTAGGGACTTCATCCCGTTAGAGATAGGAAACGCTTTAACCTATTTTTTATGTAGCGCTTACCCATACCAGATTTAAGATATAATTCTCTCGACCTTGCGTCATCTTCTTCAAGACACATTTCATAATATATAACTTGAAATGGTCCTCTATTTTGGGTTGATGTTGTTCTATTGTCACTGTGTGTTTTAAAGCGTTTCCGTAAATCATTAGCAGTATACCATTTACCATCTTTTTTACTTAAGAGTATGTAAGTATACCAACTTTTGTTATCTCTAACGGGATTCATTGCTCTATAATTATACCACAAGAGATGTTGAGCTATGATATAATGTGTGAGCCATGGAACAACCTGATTTTGTTGCTGTCGGAGATATCACTACCGATGCATTTATAAAGATTAAAAATGCCACTGTTGACTGCGATGTAGATAGAAATAACTGTCGTCTCTGCATCAGTTTTGGAGACAAAGTGCCATACGAGTCAGTAACAATAGTGCGTGCTGTTGGCAATAGTCCGAACGCTTCCGTATCAGTAAAACGTCTTGGTCTTAATTCAGGACTTGTCACTGACATCGGTGACGACCAAAACGGAAAAGAGTGTCTGGAGGTTTTGAACAAGGAAGCGGTAAATACACAATACGTAATAGAACATAAAGGTGAAGTGACAAACTACCACTATGTATTGTGGTACGAGGAGGAACGTACCATTTTGGTAAAACACACAGAATACAACTATCAATTTCCCGACATATCCCCGCCGAAATGGATTTATTTGAGTTCTCTTGCAGAAAATTCTCTTCCGTACCACGATCAGATTGTTGAATACCTAAAAAAGAATCCAGAAACAAAGCTTGCATTCCAACCCGGCACATTTCAAATCAAACTCGGTTACGAAAAACTCAAAGACCTTTACGAGCATTCCGAACTTTTCTTTTGCAATAAAAACGAGGCGCAGAGAATCCTCAATTCAAAAGAGACCGATATAATAAAACTGCTCAACGGAATGCGTGAACTGGGACCCAAAATAATAATAATCACGGATGGGCCAGCGGGTGCATACACATTTGATGCTGAGGAAGTCTGGCACATGCCGATGTACCCCGACCCAAAACCACCGATTGACCGCACTGGTGCTGGAGATTCATTTTCATCTACTTTTATCGCTGCTCTCATTTTAGGTAAATCAATTCCTGAGGCACTCTCGTGGGGACCAATCAACTCAATGTCAGTCGTACAGTACGTTGGAGCACAAGAAGGTCTTGTTACCCGCGAACAACTTGAAAAATACCTCGCGGATGCACCTGAAAACTATAAACCGGAGAAAATAGGTTAAATTACGTTTAATACTACAAATCAGAATTGTGGAGATTTCTACTTATTTACACAAACATGTGTTTCTTTATTCGCTTTTTTGAGAATTTCTATAAGATCTTTTAGAGAGAGTGCAATACACCCTGCGGTTGGAGAATAATTGTCTCGTGCTATATGCATAAAAATTGCGCTTCCTTTTCCTGACTTCGGTGGATCGTCGTTGTATCCCAAAATAACTATTATGTCGTAGAGATCGTCATCCCTCCAGAGTTTTTCATGCCCAGCTTTGTATGGAAGTCTTACCAACTTATTGTAATTTGGATCTTCTGGGTCATCGCACCAACCGTCAGTTTCGTGTAGTGCATTAATGGGTAGCATTGTGTCAGGTTTTTGAATTTTGTCACTACGGTAAAATATTTCACGAATCGGCATGCAACCAACTGGAGTCGCTTCGTCTCCTTCTTTTTTATATTCAGTTACACCGTTTTTTCCGAGCGCGACTTTATACTTTTTTCCAAGAAATTCTATACTTCCCGATGAAGAAACGTTTATATGTGCCATATTAAAACTATACCACAACTACTAATGCAATGGACTTTTATTCCACCAACCGAAATCTCGGGTGTGTGGTCTCGTCAGGACTCAGCGCCTCACCTAAAAATTCCGCTTTGGAACGAACCCAGATTTTTGAAACATTGTTTTCGTATAGTGCTTCATACACCACAAGTTCTTCGAGTGTGGAGCTGTCCTTTGCAAACGCAATGAGTTTATAGCACTTGCCAGTCTTTATATGTTTGTATTCCCCTCCTACTTTAAGCAACATTTCAGCTAACTATCATTATTACAAAAGAGAGAGAAAAATAGCAGTTGTTGCGACCGCATAGATTGCTTTGTGCACAAACTCGGTAATAAGTGTCTCGCTTCCCCACGTCCATGGCGGACCGACAATGCCAAGAAATGGCACAACGATAAGCCCTTGAATCCACACCACTAAAAAGTAAACAACCCCAATAGCACTGAAACTCTTAAAACCAATGAGGTAAAGTATGGCAATTACAAGTCCAAACGCAGTTCCGTATGCAAAGTGTGCCGTATACGATGCAATTCCCTTTTCTAATTTGCTTAACTTATTAAAATTGAATTTGAGTATTTTAAATACTGCAATTGCCGGCGTGTGGCTAATAGACCTTCCGCTCATCCGCATTTCAATCTCCTGACCAACAGTCATCACTATTGTTCCGAGCAAAGCAGCGAGAAATCCTTTAAATATCAAAATCAGAATTACCATGTCTTCCTTCTACTTTTTTTTAACAGCTTTTTTAATTGCTTCTTTTATAGAGTTCACTCCCATACCATAGTGTTCAATCAGCTCCTCTGGTTTCCCAGATTGCCCAAACTGATTGCGTACACCAATGTATTCTATGGATGTTGGATGGACACTCGCGAGATATTCAGACACTGCACCACCAAGTCCTCCCGTGATTTGATGCTCTTCGACTGTTACTACTGCCCCACATTTTTTCGCTGCGTTAAGTATTGTCTCACCGTCAAGTGGCTTAATAGTATGAGAGTTGATTACCATAACATCAAGACCTTCTTCTTTTAACTGCTCCGCGGCTACAAGTGCATTATATACCAGCGGCCCACATGCGATTACTGCAACATCGCTGCCGTCACGAAAAGTAGTAGCTTTTCCAATCTCAAACGGTGATTCTTCTGTGGTAAACACTGGAGTTTTTTCGCGCGCGAAACGCACGTAACATGGACCGGAAACATCAAGTAGCGCAACAGTCGCTTTTTGTGCCTCAATGACATCACACGGTGCCACAATTGTCATGTTGGGAATGGGACGCATAATTGCAATATCTTCAATCGCTTGGTGTGTCGCACCATCAGGGCCTACAGAAACACCTGCGTGACTGCCTATAATTTTAACATTTGCCTCATTGAGACAAATGATTGTCCGTATCATCTCCCACGCACGACCAGGGCAAAACATGGCGTACGCGGTAATGTATGGGATTTTTCCCGAGAGAGACATGCCCGCTGCAAGAGCCGCTAAAAGCTGTTCATGAATACCCATTTGAATAAAGCGTTTTGGAAATTTCTCTTTAAAATCTGCATTGCGTGTTGATTCGGTAAGGTCGGCACATAACACAACCACATTTTCATTTTTTGTTCCGCATTCAACAACACCCTTTCCATATCCATCCCGTGTAGGCATTTCTTCAATATCATCGGCAAAAAGATTTGCAACCAGTTTTGTTTCCTTTGATTCCATATATTTATGCATGTTCTGCTTTAAGTTGCTTTTCAATATCCTGCAACTCTTTGAGTGCCTGCTGCGCCTCTCCTTCTTTAAACACCTTACTGTGCCATTTATAATTATTTTCCATATATGAAACACCTTTTCCTGGGACAGTATGTGCGATTATGCAAATTGGCATTTGGTGAATACCCTGCGCTTCATTAAATCCCCGCACGACATCCGACATATCGTTTCCGTTAATTTCAATTACATACCAGTTAAATGCTTCATATTTGGCACGAAGTGGTTCAAGCGGCATAATATCCTCGGTGGTGCCATCAATTTGTATATTGTTACGATCCACTACGCAAATTAGGTTATCAAGCTTGTGTTTTCCGGCAAAAAGCATCGCCTCGTAATGGAGTCCCGCCTCATGCTCGCCATCTGATGTCAGCGCATACACACGCCATTTCTTAGCATCCATCTTGCCGACAAGCGCCATACCAACCGCTTGTGCGAGTCCGGAACCCAATGGGCCCGATGTTGTTTCAGTACCAGGAAGTTTATTACGCTCTGGATGTCCTTGTAGTCGTGTACCAAATTGTCGCAGTGTTTTGAGTTCATCGACTGGAAAGTAATCAGCTTCTGCCATTGCGGCATATCGGATTGGGCATATATGACCGTTTGAAAGAATGAGTCGGTCACGCTCCTCCCACTCCGGCTTTTTAGGATCATGGTTGAGAATATGAAAATAGAGAGCGGCAAAGATGTCTGCCATACCTAAGGGGCCTCCTTGATGTCCCGAACCAGCACCAGCAACCATTTCAATAACGTGTTGTCGCAACTTGTTTGCAATAAGCTCAAGTTCCTTTATTTTTTCATCATGTATATGCTCCATGTTCCCTCTCTAAATTTTTAGCTATTAAAAATCAATATTTTCGGTCTATTTATGAATAATTTATTTTGTCTTTTAAGTTTATGTTCTTCACTTTTCGTTTAGCTTCGCTAAACTTAGCTAAAAACTTAGGAGGGTAAATCTAAATCTTTAATGTCTTAAACTGTTCTATCGTTTCTTCTATATCATCACTCTGCAGAATTGCTGAGCCAGATACAAGTCTGTTTGCTCCCGCTTTTATAAGAGATGGGGCGGTCTCTAGCGTAACGCCACCATCAACACTTATTATAATCTCAGGATGCGCTCTGTGCAAATCTACAATTTTCTGAATTACCCTCTCGTCAAATGGTTGTCCTTGATATCCAATTTTTTCAATACCCATAAACTGCACAAAATCAATATCAGTAATATATGGAGACAGTGCATTATTTGATGTTGTGGTATTGATTGCCAAACCTATTTCAACTGCGCTAATATCAGAGTCCTCTGACTCAGTAACTTTTGCAATAACATCACGTAAAATATTTTTTATGTTGGCAGCTGATTCGATGTGTACAATAATCCGTCGTGCACCAATATCAATCCAGTCATCAATTACTTCCTCCGGTTTATCCACCATGAGGTCAACTTCAAAATCAATATCGGCTATAAAGGGAAATTTCTTTTCACCTGAGATAATATCTTTAAACTCTATAATAGTTCCAACCTCGTATGGAAAGTTTTTAGATGGCACAAATTTTCCGTCCATCACATCTATTTGTATGAGCGGCACCAATTTTACCAGTCGTGACAATACACTCTCAAGATCATTTAGATTTTTTGGCATGACTGCGGGAATAATTTCAATCATACGTAGTCTAAAAAATTATTTTGAAAAATGTTCTAGCTTTGAGATTCTTCTAGTATGCCTTTCATCTCCAGAAAATGAGGTTTTGAGCCATATTTTGACAGCATCTTTTGCCTCTTCTACTCCTAAAAACCGTGCCCCGAGAGAGAGTATATTTGCATCATTATGTTCCCTGCTTAGCATTATCACATTCTCTCTCATGCCGTAATACACTGCGGCTCTAACATTTGAAAATCTGTTTGCAACCATTGCTTCACCTTGTCCCGAACCGCCTAAAATAATTCCTTTAATCTTATCCGGATTTTCCGATACCTGCCTTGCCACCAATGACACAAAATCAGGATAGTCATCTTCTTTGTTATATTGATGCGCTCCGAGGTCTTCCACTTCAAAACCAAGATCCTGCACAAAAGAAACAAGGCTTTCTTTTAATTTGAAACCTGCGTGGTCAGTTGCAAAAAGTATCTTCATACTAACTAATGTAACTACCGCTTTTTATTACATGTTCAACAAGTGCGTAGGTATACCCCATCTCATTATCGTACCATGAGAGAACCTTTACCAAGTTTCCTCCAACTACTCGTGTGAATCCTAAGTCAGCTATTGATGCATACATGCTTCCTATGATGTCAGATGACACGAGTGGTTCCTCGGTTGTGGAAAAAACTTTTTTCCACCTTGTTTCCTCCGCCGCTTTTTTGAGAATAGTATTAACTTCTTCCACATTCGTTTCTCTCTTTGCAATAAAAGTAATATCAACCAACGAACCGATAACAACAGGAACCCTCACTGCCATCCCATCAAATCGTCCTTCAAGTTCGGGGATTGCTTTTGTCGTGGCTATTGCAGCCCCCGTAGTGGAAGGAATTATATTGGTAGCCGCAGCTCTCCCATTTCTTAGATTTTTATTGTTGGGTGAATCCACCAGACTCTGCGATGCTGTGTAGCCATGCACTGTGTTTAAAATTGCCTTTTCAATCCCAATACTTTCATTAAGAATAGCGATAAGAGGGCTGCCAGCGTTGGTAGTACACGACGCATTTGAACTTATATCACAGTTTTGAAGTTTATCTTCATTAATACCTATCAGAACAGTGGCTCCAGAAATACCATCAGGTGGATCATCTTTTACAGGAGCGGAAATTACCACTCGCTTCGCACCGGCATCAAGATGCACTTTTGATTCTGCGTAGCTTGAAAACACTCCAGTTGATTCAAGTACTATATCAATATTTAAATCGTTCCATGGCAATTTTGATGGATCTTTTTCATTTAAAAAAATTGTTTCTTTTCCACCAACAACCAAAGTCCCTTTCTTTGTTGAAATATCCAAATCACTTTTTCCATACACACTGTCGTATTTTAATAGATACGCAATGTTTCCCAAATTTCCTAAATCATTTATAGCCACTATTTCTATTTCCTCTCGTTTGCCAGCGACTTTAAAGAAAGTTCGTCCAATACGACCAAAACCATTTATTGCTACACGAATTTTTTTCATAAATGTGCGTTAAAGTTACGGTAAAGAGTATGCAAAATACAGTATACCACTAAATCTTAGTAAAACTGTTAATTAATACTGGCAATACTGATAATAACTGACAATACTAGTAAGTTTAAATTAATGGACATCGGATGTCCTTCATTGCATATTAAAGAACCGTCTGCAGCAAAAGTGCAGTTCGTTTAGTACAAATGAGTATTATCTTTTTAAGAAGAGAATGCGTAGTACTTCTACAACACGCTCAATGGCATCGAGAGTGTTTGTGAGATTATGAACCACCTGTTTATAAACTTCTCCGCCACCGCCAGAGCCGCCACCACCAGAAGAATGAGAGACTTTGACCTGAATAGCGTCAAGTTGAATGGTGTTGCTTGATGGTTGCCCTATGAGACGAAGTCTGAAATTGGCGTCTGAGAATTCAGATGGTGTCCATGATCTTCCCCATGTATCGGACACCGAGCCAAGTGTATAGACTATGTCTGATGTACCAAGTGTGCCCGTACTCTTGACTGGTGTGGTGCTTGAAGTGCCACC
>JADFSL010000008.1 GCA_022560785.1 Patescibacteria group bacterium | reverse complement strand
ACGGGACTCGGTCACAAGTTCCGTCAGAAGCGGACTGGCGACCCCACCGCGACGCTTTTTCCTGCACAGCAGGCGCGTCTCCGGCTTTCGAGTCCCGCAACTCAAGCGCAAAATGCGATAGCTATCTGCTATCAGCATTTTGCCTAGCGCGGCGGACGGGACTTGAACCCGCAACCTCTCGCGTGACAGGCGAGTGCTCTAACCAGTTGAGCTACCACCGCATTTCGATATTCTACCTTACCTACGTTATTTATGGTAGATGGTGCCGACGCCAAGAATTGAACTTGGGACCTCAACTTTATGAGTGTTGCGCTCTAACCAACTGAGCTACGCCGGCTCTATTTACACTTTATCATATTGTATGCCAGTGTACGTCTCATTTTATTTTTACATAACTGAGTCCCGACGATTCTGTCGGGACCCCGACTTTGCGTCGGGGCTACGCCGGCATGTGTGTATACACAAAAATACCATTTTCATTAACATACTTCAATAATACTTGAGATTTGTACCGTTTTGGTATACCATGTGCACTTATATAGCGGAGTGGAGGAGTAGTACCTCGGGAGGCTCATAACCTCCAGGCGCCGGTGCAAATCCGGCCTCCGCAACAAGTTAAGTTAAAGGCTTTCATTTGTGAGAGCCTTTAACTTTACTCTCTAGTGCCGGATTTTAGGAGGGGGTCGGGGAACCATAGGTTCACCGTGGAGGAAGGCAGGCGAAGCTGTCGGAAAACCGTGGGTTTCCGAGGAGATTCGGCCTCCGCAACAAGTTAAGTTAAAGGCTTTCATTTGTGAGAGCCTTTAACTTTACTCTCTAGTGCCAGCGGTTACTACAATAACAAATATTCTAAATAAACTGAAACTCCTCAAATACCTGTTTGTAGAGATCCATGATGCGCTTCGCCTCGCGCTGAGTCAAAATAAAATCAGAACTACTGTGCACAATGGTGTTGCGAACTTTGTGTGCCTCCCATGCAAGTTCCAATGTAGTAAAATCACTCTTTTCAATTCCTTTCATTTTCTCTCCCAAACTTTCACCACGGTACCCCATTTTAGTCACTAATTCATCAAGAAGCACATCTGCCTCCATTATCGCAAGCCGCCATTCTTTTGGATTTTCAGATGAAGCAAGTTCCATTATTTTCTCCCATCTTTTGTTCCCCTCTTGTGTGACATACTCTAATTGTGAAGATTTTCGTGAACCATATATTGCTACTTCCTCTTTTCGTATTTGCCATATTCTGATTACTGCGTAGACAATTCCGAAAATCAGAAGTGTTGAGAGTATAGCCGAGAAAATCTGAAATAGAGACCAGAGTTCATATGCCCTATCCGGCAAGGCAATGATATTTTCTCCAGTAACCAAATTGTAAATGAAGAGAAAGAAATATTCTAAATTTATAAACTGTACATTATCCATTGTGTATCAATATATTATACTTCTCCCAAAAAATTTTTTCCAAGTGCAAAGAGTACCGGCTCATTCTGATGTAAAGCTGTCAGCTGAAAACCTACTGGCAATCCAGTTCCGTCTCTCGAAACAAGACCAGACGGTAATGAAAGTGCCGGCATGCCGGTAAGGTTTGCCGGTACGGTAAAAATATCAGCTAAATACATAGAGAGTGAGTCGCTCTTTTCACCTATTTTAAATGCCGGTGTAGGAGTTGTCGGAGTTGCGACAACATCAACGTTGCCCGAATTAAACACATCGGTAAAGTCTCTCGTTATAAGCTCCCGTAGAGATTGAGCTTTGTTGTAATACGAATCGTAGTAACCGGCGGAGAGCAAATAGGTGCCAAGTAGTATTCTTTTTCTCACTTCACTTCCAAATCCGAGACCTCTGGTTTTTGTGTAGTCCTCAAGCAGATTCTTACCATCAACATGAAGGCCGTATTTAACACCGTCAAATCTAGAAAGATTGGCAGAAGCTTCCGCAGGCATCAAAATATAATAGACGGCAAGTGAATGTTTGATATTTGGAAGCGTAATATCTTTTATTTCATGTCCAAGATTCCTGAGTTTTTCTAGCGATTCGTTGAAATTGAGAAGCACATCGTCATCTATTCCTTCTTCCATGAAGTGCCGTGGTACTCCGATTACACACCTCTGTTTTGTTTTTCCTTTAACTTCCTTAAGTGGTATAGACGTATTATCAAGAGGATCCTCCCCTTTTATTGCGTCAAACAGTATTTCTACATCCCCAACTGATCTCCCCATTGGACCAATAACATCAAGCGAGGAACCAAGCGCTATGAGACCGCAGCGCGATACCGAGCCGTATGTCGGCTTGAGTCCCACTACTCCACAGAAGCTCGCGGGTTGCCTGACGGAACCTCCAGTGTCAGATCCAAGTGCAACGAGAGCACCTCCGTAGGAAACTGCGGCAGCTGAACCGCCCGAGGAACCACCAGGAACACGGTTGTTGTCGTACGGATTTGTTGTTTGTTCAAAAGCAGAGTTTTCTGTAGACGAACCCATGGCAAATTCATCCAAGTTCGTACGTCCTATAAATACCACTCCCTCTTGTTTTAATTTTTTTACAACTGTTGCATCATATGTCGCCCTATATTTCTCAAGAATTTTTGAACCAGCCGTTGCATATCTTCCAACTTGCAAAATATTGTCTTTAAGCGCTATGGGAATACCGGTGAGTGCAGTAACATTTTCCTTTGTGCGGATTTTCTCATCGGCGGCTTTCGCTTGCTCTTTAATATTATCAAATACCTCTAAGTACGCACTCACACTTTTTTCATTCGATTTGATATTAGCAAGATAGTGCTCTGCAAGCTCAACAGCCGACAACTCACCACGATCGAGCTTCTCACGTGCCGTCATGATAGTCATATGCTCCACGTCTTTACCCATACTACCGTTTTGTTAAAATCGCTTTTACTTTTATATAACCATCTTTTTGTTCTGGTGCCTCGTTCATAATCACTTCTGTATACATACCGCTTTCATGAGGGCTGTCATCTTCACGTAAAACATTCCGCAGTTCCCCAGCTTTTTTTTCGGGTTCAGATGATGAAACATCTTGAACTTCAGATACATACTCAAGGATTGATTCTATTTCGCTGCATAATTCTTTAATCTCACCTTCAGATATATCAATTCTAGAAAGTTGAGCGAGTTTTTCTATATCGTTCTTTGTAATCATGGTTACTATTGTACATATAGTATCATACCTCTACTCCTCAGAAATATTTTGCAAAAGATTGAGAAATTCTTTCTTTCCCAAGATGGAAATACCATGTTTTTTTGCATCATCATATTTTGAACCAGGATTTTTCCCAGCGACAACGAAATCTGTATTCTCTGACACCGACGAGGATACATTTCCGCCCGCATCACGAATTTTTTCATGAATCTCCTCTCTGGTGATAGAGTCTAATGTACCAGTGACTACAAAGGTTTTGCCAGATATTGCACTTTTCCCTTTTACTCTCTTTGGCTCTTTCACTGTTATTTGTTTAAGAAGTCTTCTCATTAATTTTTTATTGTCTGCATTTTTAAACCATGAATGCAGAGATTCAGCTACGATTTCTCCCACACCAGATATATTGGAAAGTTTTTCAATACTCGCTTCTTCAATATTTTGTATAGTTTTAAAATGCTTTGCTATGTCGTATGCTGTCTCTTCTCCCACATGGTCAATTGATAGTCCGATAATAAGTCTTGGCAATTCTACATTACGCGATTTTTCAATTGAAGAGAGTACATTTTCCGCTGCTTTTTCTTTGAAACCGGGTAATTCAAGAAGATCTCCCTTTGTGACTGTGAAAATATCATCATAGGTGGAAACTAAATTATGTTCTACCAGCATATCGAGTATCTTGGGTCCCACCCCATCGAAATTAAATGCCCGCTTTGAAACAAAGTGGTGCAATTTTCTTTTTTGTTGCGCAAATGAATTTTTATTTACACATCGGTACGCGGCTTGTCCAGCAACTCGTTCTATACGACCATCACCACCACATGCAAGTATATGTTTAGGAAACACAAACTTTTTTTCTTTCCCGGTTCGCATTTCGAGAAGCACACTTACAATCTCAGGGATAACATCGCCAGCTTTCTGCAATATGACCGTGTCGCCTATCCGTACATCGAGCTTTTGTATTTGGTCTTCATTGTGGAGCGTTGCCCGCGATACTACCGAACCGGCAACTGGCACTGGGCGCAAATGTGCGACAGGAGTAATAATACCGGTACGTCCAACCTGAAATGCAATATCTTCAACAACTGTTTGAACCTGCTGTGCTGGAAATTTGAATGCAATTGCAAAACGAGGAGCTTTGCCTGTAAATCCAAGTGTTTCTTGATAGCTTCGTCTATTTACTTTAATAACTACCCCATCGATGTGATAATCTTCTTTGTCTTTCAACTTCTGCGCCTGTTTCCAAAATGTAATTACCTCATCCACATTTTTACAGAGCTTAAAGTTCTTGTTAACTTTAAATCCTAAATCCTGAAGTTCTGTAAGTTCCTCAAATTGGGTATTTGGAATACTACTGTTTGAATATGGCATATCGTATATAAAGCTGTTGAGTGGTCGTGCTGCGGCTATTTTGGGGTCAAGTTGCCGTATTGAACCTGCCGCGGCATTTCTTGGATTTGCAAATTGCTCTTGTCCCTCCTTTTTTCTTTTCTTATTGAGTCTTTTGAGTCCCTTTTTTCCCATCCAAATTTCCCCCTCAAAAACAGCATTTATTTTTTTATTGAGAGAAAGAGGTATAGATTCAATTGTTTTAATGTTCGCAGTCACATCTTCACCCACCTTGCCGTCGCCACGGGTCGCGGCGCTTTTGAGTATTCCGTTTTCGTATTCAAGAATCACTTTGAGACCATCGATTTTCAGCTCGCATGTGTAAGCCATATCATCACTTTCATCAATATCATCTTTCAAAAACTTTTTTATCCGCTTGTCAAAATCGTAAATATCATTTTCGTTGAATGCATCATTAAAAGACCACTGCGGTATTTTGTGGGTTATTTTTTTGAATGTATCGAGTGGTTTCCCCTCTACGCGCTGACTTGGAGACTCGGGGGTAATAAGATCGAGATATTTCTGCTCAATTCTGTAGAGTTCATCCTTAAGCGAATCAAGTGCCTCGTGAGAAATATCTTCTTTGTCTAGCACATGGTATTGGTACCGATGGTGATTGATTGTATCTTTCAGTTTCTCTAATCGTTTTCGTGCTTCTTGTTTGCTGTCAAACTTCATAATTTAATATTTTGCCTCAATTGCCCGTTCGGTCCTCCTTGGATTTGTCGTATCGCAGGTATTGTATCCTCTAGATATTATTGTAGTACAAACTGTGCCCACACGACACTCTGAGTTAGTTGCATTAACATCTTTTATGATAGAAACTTTTGCGCAGTACGGCTCCGGTGGAAAGAGTAACGTAAAAGTACTTTCCGCACCCCAACCGCCGCCGCCCACTGACAATGTGTTGTCTCCGTTACAATCGATGTCTGTTGAGGTTGAGGTTGAAATAACATTTCTTTTAATATCCCAGTACAGTGCGCATTCTATTCCAGCATCAGCCGCATAAAATGCAACCTGTGATTCCCTTCCAGCTGACGAAAGAATCAGCTCCTTGATACTGATATTAAAGATTCCAAGTCCAATAACAAGAAGAAGACTTGAAATCAGCGTTGCGTACAATATAATAAAACCTTTGTTAGCTTGTAACTTATAACTTCCTCTATTTTCAAAATTAGAGTGATTCAAAAACATACTTATTATTACATCTGCCAGTTAAAAATATTCTCTTTCACCGTAAAAGACCGCACAAATACACCTGTCTGCCAATATATTGAAACTACAATAGTCACTTCATCAGGAGGATTAACCGAAACAATTTGCACTTCTCGAGTAAATCGCGATACCGAATCTGCTCCACTGTAGCCGTAAAAACCTGTTGATTCGTTATACCGAAGTGGAAGACAACCGCCTGCTGGACATTCACTTATAGTGTCATTTTTTACATCAACCACACATTTGATATCCCTCGTACAGTCGGGCGCTACACCATTGATACCAAAACCAGAAAGCCAGTTTGCTGCGAGTGAAAGTGTATTTCCATCTCTTTTACTGCGAATATATTCAATCGCATCTTGTGCAAGATAAAATGCGGTGATTTGGTCACGAGCATATATTGATGATTGCAACCCTTTTGAAGCGATAGTGAGGGGTCCTGCTATTGAGACCAGTAAAATAGCTATTGCGACAAGTGTTTCAATCAGCGTAAATCCAGATGTGTTGTTTTTAACAATTTTCATATTACAAATCAAGAACTCGTTGGGTAATAGATGTTTGTAGATTAAAATCGGTTCTTACTTTCTCTGAAACACCGGCATATCCCTGAATGACCATTACTACTCGTGGTTGATTTAAATCTCCTGGAGTAGCTCCAGTGACATAAAATTTAAAATTCTCTATATGTACTTCAGGCGCCGTAATCCCTACAAATGGACCGAGGGGTATAACACCAGGACCATCTATATCAATAGCTTGCTCAAGTTGTTCGTTTTGATATCTGTATTCAATAAATCTGCCATCAGAGGCAGTAAATCTAAGCCTAGTATCTCCGCCTGTACAATCGAGTGGTACACCAGGATCACCGCAGTCAAAAGCTGTGCCAAGACGCATATTGCGAGATATATTCTCAAGCGCAAAATTGAGATTGTTCATAACTGATGTGATTGATTGCGCCTTTTTGTTTGCATCCACTAGCGAGAGTAGCGACCCAACACTGATGGTCATAACAATGGAAAATAATGCTGTTGCAACCAGCATCTCTATAAGAGTGAATCCTTTTTTTCTATTAAAATATTGTTTCATACACCATTTACTATTTTTTCTATCTATTGCTATTTTACTGAAATCTGCCCCGTCGACCATACGGTAATCATCCGCTCTTTCCCTGTGGGAGATGCTACCGTAATCTCAGCCCTGCTGTACATTTCTAGGAGATTGGTATTTATGTTGGCATCTGGGTCCGGCCGTTTAAACACCACATCGAGGAATAAAATTTCCGAGAATGCTGTGCATTTTCTAGTACCGCCAGGCAACACTCCACAGACATTTGCTATAGTATATCCATTTCTGAGCGTTAGGGTTTCAATTGCCTCTAGCGGACTATCATATTTTTGATCGTCGTCTAGATCAGCAAAAAAAATATACGAGTCTGATATGCTACCATCAAAATTGACACCATAACCAATATCAAATCGCCCCCCTCCAACTTCAAACTCTCTGACACTCAGACCAAATACCTGTGCCTGGCGGATGGAAAGCGCCACGTCGTATGCAAGATTGCCTATAAGAATATTACCACTGAATTGCGCGTTGCGTGTGAGTACAACTCCGGTTATGATCGCAAAAATACTAATTGACACGAGCATTTCAATTAATGTAAATCCTCTGAGAGTAGATTTGATTTTCTTTTTTAACTTTTTTTTAAAAATCATATTAGCCTATAACAAAGAGTTCCAATACATTTATATTGAAGAAAAACACAAGAAGCAATCCCCCAATGAGATATGGAGCAAATGGTACTTCACTCTTCATTGTAAGCTGTCTGCTTCCCGAAAACAATGAGATACTCCACCACTTTCTCCTTGAAATAAAAAAGATAACGCGATTTACAAATAGTATAGACACGCTCACGAATGCTCCTATCCAAAACGAGAGGACAATCGCTGAAAATCCTCCTGAGAGTCCGAGCATCCAACCAATGCCGAGTGCAAGTTTTGCGTCTCCAAGACCTATCCACCTTCCGTGCGATATAAACCAAAGCGCAGCAATCGGAAAAGATAAGATAGGCCCAGCAACAATGTCGAGTACCGTGGGTATTGCTAGTGCAGAAAGTGAAAAATCAATAAACAGCCCCGCAAATACAAAAGCTATAAATGAGTACACCAAGCCATCAGGAATAATATGGTGTCTGAAATCATAAATCAGAATAACGATCAGAATGGAAAAAATAATGAGTGTGTAAAGCAGATAATATAACGGAAGGCCTAAGAGATATGCCCCAAGGAATAGTATCCCTGTAAAGATTTCAATAAATGGATACTGTAGAGAGATTCTGCTGCCACAGTTCCTACACCTGCCAGAATTAATTACATAAGAAAGTATAGGAATAAGCTCATTCCATGAAAGCACGCTCCCGCATGAAAAGCACGACGAGCGACCTGTAAGTCCTCGGCCTGAGTTATAACGAAGTGCCACAACATTCAAAAAACTCCCGACTATTGTGCCAAGTATAAAATAAAATAGCATCCAAAAAGGTTCCATATACCATCTATTATACAGACTTATAAACCAAAAAACCTCCCTTTTGGGGAGATTTTTTTGGTTGAAACTATTTCAGAACTTACGGCTTTACGTCGTAACATCCCCCTGTTTCAGTTGCTGCACAAGGACTATCGTTGGCAATCCAGTCTGAGGCACTACCGGTACATACTCCCAAAGCTGCTGTTGTCTCAACGTCTCCACTGAGTACAATATGGGTGTCATCTTCAAGACTTGCCCCCATATGATAACTGGTACAACTTGTACCCGAACCAATAGCAGCATATCTGTAATCAGTCTGATTAGTCCCAGTCGGTGGTTTGGGAATAGTTGCTATATATCCAGTATCAACCAGAGCTGTTATCGAAAGCGCGGTAGGATAGGAGCCAATTGAATCAAAGGATAACTCAAGCGCTAACTGAAGTTGTTTAATGTCTGAAACTCGTTTTGCATCTCGAGCTTTTTCTCGTGCAGTATTAAGACTTGCTAAAACTACAGACGAAAGAATTCCAATGATTGCAATAACCACCAGAAGCTCAATAAGCGTAAAACCTTGTTTTTTATTCATTCTATTTATTTTATTCGTTATATATACTAATTATAAGCAAATTCAAACTCGACCACTCCCAAAAATCGGAAAGCATAGCTTGATATGCATTATAGCAAGAGAAAATATGGCGCAAATACGCACATGTGGATAAGTTTTCCGCTAAATTGCCGACGAAATGTTGTAAATCGGCAAAAGTACTGATGTCAAAAGCAAACCAACCCCAAGTCCCAAGAGCACTATCACAGCCGGCTCTATAAGGCTAACGAGGAGATCAACCGCATGCTCCACCTCTCTTTGATAAAATTTTGCCAACATCTTCAATATATTGCCTAGCTCCCCAGTTTCTTCTCCGACCTTTATCATTTGTATCATGATACCGGGGATTTCTTCGTGTTGGGCGAATGCATCCGACACAGAACCCCCTGCTTTTATAGATTGTACAGATTCATTTAATAGTTTTTCATATACATTGTTACCTACAATCGCTGCTGTAATTTCAACAGCACGCAACATTGGAATACCACTCGAAAGCATTGTGCTTAAGTTGTCAGCTATTCTTGAGAGGTACAGTTTTCTATACAAATTGCCGACAAATGGAATTGATATCTCTGTTCGTGAAAGTGATAGTTTCCCCGATTCAGTCAACGTCCATCGATAGATGAAGAACCCGCCGATAGCAAACAATATGAGAAGAAAGACCCCATAGTTGACAAGGAAATCTGAAAGCCCAACCACTATTTTTGTGTATATAGGAAGTTCTTGACCCGATTCAATAATGATTGCACTAATACGGGGAATAACTGTAGTAAGCATTAGTATCATGACAATGGCAAAAGTAGATAGCACAAACGCTGGGTACACCATCGCACCTTTGGCTTTTGAAGTCACCTCGTATGTTCGGTCAAGATAATCAGCTAAATAAACGAATGTATCGTCTAGTTTCCCTGATTCTTCGCCTGCACTCACCATATTGACATAAAATTCAGAAAATACTTTTTTGTGTTTAGAAAGTGCGTTTGAAATTGAGTTTCCACTTTGTAAATCATCGGCCACTTCGGTTAATACTTTACGCAGTACCGGATTTTGAGATTCACCTGCCAAGAGTCTAAACACACGAAGTGCTGAAACCTGCGCTTCAAAAAGTGTGGAGATTTGTCGCGAGAGAATAACAATATCTTTATTTGATACCCTATCGAAAAATCCAATATTAGTTTGAAGGATTGATGTCTTCTCTGCAGGGTCAATAGATGAAATAATGAGTCCTCTTCTTTGCAGAGAACTAATTGCAACCTCCATATTAACTGCGTCTATGTTACCGCTTTTTGTGCTTCCGTCTTTGTCGACTGCTTGATATTTAAATAGCATGATGGATTTTGTTAGCTGTTGTGAGTATTAACGAGCAATGGTGTGCAAAATCATCACCCTCCCAAGTTTTTGTATAAAATGTTGTTGGTTGCCTAACAACTATTGGAGTAGTATATTCTATTTTTTGTATAGTGTTCATATGTGCAAAAATTTGTGGGGTAAGAAAATTATAGTTACGTTACTCATTAATTTTCTACAGCAACCGCTCAAGTATTTTTGGATTTAATGATCGCGAGAATGCATTTTCTGGAGTGATTTCACCGCGACGCACGAGCTCTGCAAGCGAACGGTTCAAGTCCACCATTCCATCGCCTGAGCTTGTTTCAATGATTGTGTTAATTTCGTGTGTGCGTCGCTCTCGTATGAGATTCGCAACCGCATTGTTGTTTATGAGAAGCTCATAGGCTGGTATAAGTCCTCCTGACACCCGCGGAATGAGCCTTTGGGAAAAAATACCCATTAAGCTTCCCGCAAGCTGAATTCGTACTTGGTCTTGTTGCCCAGCTGGAAATATATCAATGATTCGGTCTATGGTTTGAGCGGCATTGTTGGTATGCAACGTGGAGAGTACAAGATGTCCGGTTTCCGCGGCCGTAACCGCAGCTGCTATCGTTTCAGTCCCACGCATTTCACCAATTAGGATTACGTCGACATCCTCTCTGAACGCTGATCGAAGCGCCGTATTAAAATCTTTGGTATCAATTTTTACTTCACGTTGGTCTATTATTGATTTTTTCTGCTCAAAGAGATATTCAATCGGGTCTTCAATGGTGATTATATGTTCCGTTCTCTGCTGGTTGATAAGCTCGACCATCGCGGCGAGTGTGGTTGTTTTACCCTGCCCGACAGGACCCACGGTGAGAAAAAATCCCTGCTGACGACTTGCAAAATCATCAAGTATTGGTGGAAGGTTGAGCTCCTCAAGAGAAAGGATTTTTTGCGGAACAAGTCGCAGTGCGATTGAGATTGAACCTTGTTGAAAAAAACCGTTCCCTCTAAATCGCACTCCACTATGGCTATATGAAAAATCTATTTCCTGCTCTTTCAAAAAAAGCTCTTTTTGTTCTGGTCGAAGTAATTCCGTAATAAAACCAAGTGTATCCTTTGCAGTCAGTTTAGGTTTCTTTAAAAGAGGGATGAGCGAACCATCAACGCGAATGGTTGGATTATTGTTTACAGAAAGATGAAGGTCAGACCCACGCTCTGCGACTACGGTGTTTACTAATTCATCAAGTTCTCGCTTGTAGTCGAGATTGCTAGGTGATGTGTGTATATTTTGTTTCATAGTGGAATTGTACAATGAAAATTATTCAACAGAAAGAAAAGTTCCCCCCAATGTATTAACTTCCCTAAATGGAATAATTTTTTGTGACGATTTTAGTATTGCATCTTCTTTCATCGTAATCATCCCCGCATCACGTGCTACTTTTCTGATACTTGCATCTGTGGGATTTTCTAAAATTACTTTTTCCAACTCTTTTGACATGGTCATGACTTCAAATACTGCTATTCTTCCTTTCGTACCGTTTGGACAATTTTTGCTGGGTTCTGCTTCATAAACATATTTTATTTCAGAAATTTCTTTTTTATATTTTTCCGGCAAATCTTCAAACTGTTTGTCTATCATAATTTTTAAACTGTCTTCAACAGGCACTTGCTTTCCGGACTTTGGACAGAGCACTTTTACCAGCCGTTGCGCCATTGCAATAATAAGTGTCGGGGGAATGAGATATGGATCAATGCCCATTTCTAGCAATCGTGGCACGACTCCAACTGCATTATTGGTATGAATAGTTGAAAGCACGAGGTGTCCTGTGAGTGCCGCTTGAATAGCAAGTTCTGCTGTTTCTTTATCCCTTATCTCACCAACCATAATAATATCGGGATCCTGCCGCAGAGTAGTGCGCAGTCCTGTTGCAAACGTATATCCAATTTCAGGCCTGACTTGCGACTGATTCATGCCGGGTATATTGTACTCCACAGGATCTTCAAGCGAGAGCACGTTTTTCTCCTCTTTGTCTACCTCATTCAACATGGCGTAGAGTGTTGTCGTCTTACCTGACCCTGTCGGACCTGAAATGAGTATGAGCCCATATGGTCGTAGTATGGCATCCTTTATAATCTTAATGTTCTCTTCACTCAATCCCATTTCATCAAGCTTCTGCAGTCCTCTGGAAGCATCTAATATTCGCATAACAACCTTTTCTCCATAGAATGCTGGAAATGTGGAAACTCGGAAATCAATTTTTCTACCTGCAATAGTTGCTGAAAAACGCCCGTCCTGCGGTTTGCGTTTTTCATCAAGACGCATAGAAGAGAGAATTTTTATTCGTGCAATGACAGCTTGATGCACTTTTGCTGGAAGCTGAATATTGGTTTTTAATACACCATCAACACGAAAACGCACCCGAACAGCATTGCCAATGTGTTCAATATGAATATCTGAAGCTTCTCCCTCGACTGCGTAACGAAGTATGGTAGCCACCATTTTTGTAACCGGAGCATCTTCTTTTATGACCGTTGTATCCCCACTTTGAGTGGGCGGACCTTCTGTTTTTTCGGTTTTCTTCTCCTCTAAATGATGTTCTTCGACTAGCTCGCTCTCAAGCTCGGTGAGCGCTTTTCCGACTTCACCGGAGAGTCCTTTATACATCTGTATTACTTTATCAAAATCTTTCTGCGAAATGACAAATAACTTAAACGGGAGATTTATTTTTGCAGAGATAAAATTAAGTGCATCAATTACTTCTATGTTGTCAGGATTAATAATTCCAACTTCGAGTACTCCATCTGCGACCCCAATCGGAACAAACTGGTAGTGCTTTGCTGATTCTTCTGGTATATAGTTGAGTATCTCAAATGGTATTGTCTCACCACCGATTTCTCTGGATGGGACATTAAGTGGTTCACCTTTGGCACGCAAAACTACATTGGAATCAACACCCCTTTTCGCCAACACGTCTTCAACCGAAGCTCCGGAAGAACGAACTTCTTCTTCTATCACTGCGACATCTTCTTGGTCAACAATGTTTTGTTTTACTAGTGCATTTAAAAGATTCATCCCGATAGTAATAGGGCACGGACAGAAACTATCCTCGTCCTAACATTATACTTTTATCAATAATCAACTTTTTTGTCATATATTGTTTTGGTGTCCGCGATTACTATCGGGATTCATCCCTCAAGATTTTCTAATTAACTTTCTAATCCCACTCAACGCTATTACTCTACCCCAATCGGTGCAAATGGATTTGGTCTTCCTACTGGTTCAGGTATGAGCTCCTGACCAAAATCAGTCAAACTCTTAAACGAAAGGCTATCAAAAATATTCCCTGTAAGCTCAACCGAGCGCAACTCAAGTAATAGTACAAGTAGCTCACGTTCAACAGATGATTCCCCTCCGGTGTTTATCTGCTCAGAAACTAAGAGTGATGTGGTGCTCCGATCTCCAGTAAAAAAGTACGAATAAATAGCAAACGCAACCGCCAGAGTGAGAAGTATGAATAATATATTTCGCATCTTTTTCATATATGGTTGATTTACTTAAGCCAGTAGGTCTCAATACTTATCTGGTATTCGTACAAACTTCCAGTGGAAGCAATGAGTGACAGTTTTGCTACATCAACAATTCTCAAACTTCTTTCTAGATCTTTAAGAAAGCGAAGTACCTCCTCATATGGAGCTATTACTGAAAACGACAGTGTCACAGTCTCATATGGTTTGTCACTCGGTCCTATAGTGCTGCCTGAGGCAACTGAGGATTGGCTCACTGCCACATTTCTAATACGCATACCGTATGCCGATGCTATATTATCAATATCAAGTGTAAGACGAATATTATCTACATTATCTGGAAGTAATTTTTCCAATTTATTGAGATCGCTTGTTGAAAATGAGTTGTATCTGGATAGTAGCTTATCTCGTACTATTTGAAGTTCTTTTGATTTATCAAGCGCCTCGTTGAAATTTTGTTCTTCTGCCATACGAATTTTTACATCATCATAGGTAGGGTCAATGTAGCCAAAAAACAAACCGACTGTAGTTGCAACAAAGAAAATTTGAATAAAAAATTTCATTATAATAGTTTATTGTTTCACTCTATAAATCCCATACTATCAGAATATGAAAGCAGTGATGGATCAAGTACTGCTGAAAAGTTGAAAACGATATTACCACTATGGTCAAGATTTAAATCTGAAAAAATCGCCTCTTTTATAAATTCACTGTTTCCAAAAGCGTCAGATTGAAGCGCTACAGATTGGAAACTAAGCGCATTGCCACTCAGTGCTATATTAATTTTACCTTCACTATCTACCGAGTAGTTAAAATTATTAAATTGAACACTTTTAAGAGTTGTCTCTTCCAGTAGTTCAAAAAACGCAGAAAGCGCCATGTGCTTATCAAGAATTTCTTGAGCTGATTTCATTCGCACATCCAGACGATGCATTTCTCTTATTAATGTCGGTTCAAATGCACCACGAGCCCGTTCAAGATTTGCTGATTTTCGCTCTATGCTTTGATTCAAATACTGCTGATAGAGGAACAACCCTCCCGCAGCAGAAATTGCTGTTAGAAATAAAATAAGTCCAAGCAGAAAAAATATTCCGACAGAACTACCGCTTTTGCTTTTCGGTGCCGCTGAAACCGGCTTCTTTGGTATAAATGATGTTTGGAATTTCGGCTCCATTATGCTGTTATATTACGTTATGCATATATTATACTTTGCTACTCGTAAAAATACTACATTGTTATTCAGTCTCCTGTAGTTTCCGTAGTGCAATCCCCACAGCAACACCAAACTCGGGTCCAACCTCTTTAAGTACTTGCTCAAGAAATGCTGGTGTTTCAATTTTTGAAAAAGGATCAGCGAGTAACACCTCTGTATTTAAATTTTTGGTTGCCAAATCAAGCATCCCCTTGAGAACTGAGCCGCCACCGGTAAGTATTGTCTGTCCGATATTTTTGTTAAATTTTTTCTGGTAGTTAAGCACAAACCGGTTTGTTTCAGCAAATATATGGTCAAGTACCAAAAGCATTGCCTCGTTTGCGTTTTTTTGATCCCCCGTTCCAAGTAGCCCAACTTCGCGCTTGTATTCCTCGGCTTTTGCAATATTCATTCCTAGCGATTTTGAAAGCGACAACGTTATATTTTGCGAACCACGATTAATCAGATGTGATGCTTTGACAATACCATACTCAACAATATAGAGTTTGGTTGTTGCCGCACCCATATCAAATATAACCACTGGAGAGAGCGTTTGGATTAGTGTTGCGCGAATCGTGCTAAAAATCTCTATCTCAAAAAAATTCACAGTCATGTTTGCTCCTTTGACAATTTCTCGATACTTGGTGAGCACATCGTTGTGTATTGCAACCAACAGCACGTCAATGCTTTTTACTTTTTGTTTTTTATCGTCTTGTTCTACAGTTGAATCAATAAACTTCTTTTCACTCTCCGGTATAATAAACCAATCAAGTGTTACTTCCCCGATGGGAACCGGAATATATTTTCGCGCTTCAATCGGAATCATTTTGATAAGCTGTTTTTCTTCTATTGCAGGCATTTGTATTAGAGTTACTAGGCTGGAACTAAATGGTATGGAAACACCACCACTATTTGTGGTTGTGTTTGCTTCTTTGAGTAAATCGGCAAGCGCGGCAGATAGTTTTTCAGATGTAAGATTAGTCGCCTGCCCTATCTCAAGATCAGAATACGGACCAAGTGCTAATTCACCATACGTTTCAAGCACTGCACTTCCGCCCTTTTTCTTTAGCTGTATAATTTTTATTGAAGACGAACCAACATCAACACCGAGCACCGACTCTTCTGATTGACGCATAAAACGTCCTTCAAAAAGTTTTTTGAAAGGATTTTGCATGTATTATGTTCGTTTGTAAATAAAGTATAACACATGCCGTTATCAAAAAAGGATATAGTACTGCACAATAATGTGAGCACAGAGTAACATACAATACAAATATGAATCCCGTTAAAGATAACAAAAGTTAGTGTAATGAGTAAATTAAAAATACCTATAATTCCGCCCAAAATTTATAGACACATGAAAAATCAAGAAATTAACAACGATATAATTAGTATAGTTTCCCTAGAGCTTTCTAGCGGAACCTGTCTCCAGTAGGATGAAAAAGTGTATTGAGATTCTCAATTTTATTCTAGATTTCCTATTTCCAACAGGAGCAGCTGAATCTATACCCGCCGAGACATTGTCCAAAAAAATCGCAAGAAAAAGACGAAGAGAAACTGTAAAAATACCAAACACAATTGTACTTTTTGATTACCGAGATATACTCATAAAAAAGTTGATATGGCAACTTAAATACAAAGGAAGTAAAAAGGTTGCAAAAGTGTTTGCTGAAGTGTTAGACGAATACCTACTGGAAGAATTGGCGGAATTGAATATGTTCTCTTCATTTGAAAATCCTTTGCTTATCCCAATTCCGCTTTCCAAAATACGAATGCGGGAGCGTGGATTTAACCAAAGTCAGAGGGTGGCTCAAGAATTATCAGAGAGAATGCCCATTTTGAAGCTCGAGACAGGAGTGTTTGCGAGAGTAAAAGATACACCAAGCCAAACATCACTTCATGGTAAAAACATGCGAATGGAGAGTATTAAAGGAGCATTTGCCGTTTCCGATCCCCAAAAAATTAAAGGACAAGACGTAATATTGCTTGATGATGTCATTACAACCGGAAGTACAATGAACGAGGCGAGACACACGCTCCTAAGTGCAGGCGCACGAAAAGTTATGTGCGTCGCACTGGCACACTAACACACGGTGGTATATTAACCCTTGTTTTGAGACATGTTGGTTACATCTTTAATTAGTCCGTTTGATATATAATATGTTTGTCCCTCATTATTCTTTAGCACCGTTGAACGCATCGTAATCCTTATAACTTTCCCTTCAAAACTACCTATTTTTACCTTGTCGCCAATTCCATATTGATTTTCAACTAAAATAAACAGTCCTGAAACAAAGTCCTTTACTAATGATTGAGCCCCGAAGCCAATTGCAAGTCCAATAACACCTGCACCAGCTAATACCGGTCGTATATCAATACCGAACAAACTCAATGTCATGAGTAAAATCACAACATAAACAACGACATTGCCTGTTGTGATAATTATGTTTCCTAGAGTTTCTGCTCTCTTTTCTTTTTGAGAAACATTCTCGTCATCCCCGTCGTCGACTATCCGCGCCAGCCGCTTAACGGTTAATTTCAAAACTAATTTACCAAAAAAGAACAAAATAGTAATCCAAATAATATCTACCGCGTTTTGCTTGATGATGTTAATGATAAATTCCTGCATAGTGTTTAATTTATCGCTGATTGATTAGTTTTAATTTTTCCTCTCGATTCCAACTTTTTATCTCTGCCTCCCGTTTCCTCGCATCTTTTAATGTATCAAAGGTTTCTGAATGTACCAATATAACCGGTCTGCGAATTTTTGTATAGTGTGCTCCTGATTTTAAGTCATTGTGTTGTTTCAGTCGTTTATCAATATCGTTCGTACATCCAATATACAGAGATGTGTCCGCACATTCAAGAATATAAACTTTATATTTCACAGATTGACAATCAGAATATTTAGCACTATATGCTATTCGAATCTTTGAGCATTAAGGCGGGCATGTTCAATTTCTTCAAGCGAGAGTTCAAAACCATTAGCCCCTCGATACATGAGCTGTCCCTTTGATATTGAAACATGCTGAAGCCCGAGCATGTGACCGATTTCATGAGCCAGCGCCCTGAAATCATACACGGTCGTATAGTCTGAAACCGCAACACTACCCAGTCCAATAAATGCAATACCATTTATTCCACCGAGGTTACCCATAAGAAAAACATTTATCGCCGCTGCATCAAATGCATCAATGTTTTGAACAAACGCTGCAGGGGCATCAAAGAAAACTTTTAGCTCTTCGTTGCTTTTTAAAATGGTATGGATATTTTTTATCCTAAGTGCAATACCTGCCTGATCCCAAATTCGTGATGCATTTTCTACAAGACGCAGAACATTTTCTTCTGAGCGGACAGAGCCGTATGCTTTGTTGCCGGTAATAATAAAAATGGTAAGCGGAACTGTGAGCGTTTGAGCATCCACACGACTCACAACCTCAGGCTGATTTATTGAAGCGGGAGTTCTTTGATAGAAGAAGTATTGATATATGCCCGAAATATATAGTAATCCTGCGATAACAACAAAAGCCACCGTGCCTCGCAGTACTCGATGGAAAATACTTACTTCAATTTCCTCCTGGCTATCTATATCAAGTTCACTATCATCCTCGTGTGTTGTCGTCTTGTTTTTAGGAGTTAATGGCATATATACCCATCAACTGAAAGGTTTTTAACATTCCTAAAAACCTGCAAGCACATAATAGCCCGGACCGGTTATGAGTAACATAAGTGCAATTGCAAGCAAGAGTAGGTCATATGACCAATCGGTGAATGGCTTTTCTGTTTTTGTTATCTTCCAGATAGTTCCCATTATCATTTGAAAACCAAACAATGCTACGGCAAGCCATATATACACACCAATGATTACGGCAATGCCGCCGAAGAACTCAACAAATGCAACGATTGTGCCCCAGAACATACCAGGCTTAAAACCCATCTTCACAAAATCTTCAGCATTTGATCTGAGATTTGTAATCTTGGGGTACCCATAATAAATCATGACAATGCCCATGATTATTCTTACGATAAGAAGCACTATGTCACTCAAGGGAGCTAATGGGGTAAGTATGCTCAACATAATTATTCGGTTACTTGTATGTCTTTCCAGAAAGCAAAGTAACCTTTGATCTGCTTTGCTGCATCACTGGGTTCTGGATAAACCCAGGCGGCATCTTCCACGGTTTCGCCATCAACTGTGACATTGTAATAAGAAGCGACACCTTTCCATGCACATGTATAAGTATTACCGCTTTTTTTCAAATATTCCATATTGACCGAAGAGGCAGGGAAGTAATGGTTGTTTTCAACCACCACGGTCTTGTCACTTTCGGCAATGATTTTGTTTTTGTATATCGCTTTCATATTCTTATAATACCACAATAATAGGAAAATAAACGGCTCAAGTGAGTTGAGCCGTTAAGTTCATAATGCGTTTCTCGCTATTTCGCAGATTTTATTGAATTCAGTTTATGGTTGCGGCGCCAATTTTTCATCTCTGCTTCCCGTTTTCTTGCGTCTTTTAATGTGTCAAAGGTTTTTGAATACACCAACGTAACCGGTCTGTGAATTTTCGTGTAGTGCGCACCCCACTTTGAACTGTATGCTGAGCATTGACTTATTTTGACAGCTATGTATATTTAGTATGTAATTAGTTCTTTGATATTTCCGCCATAGGCGGACATACAAGACTTTGAGACTAGTGTTTTGGACGTTTTTAAGTTTCTAAAACACTAGTCTCAACAACGAGGCAAGTCGCTTAACCCGAGCGATTCGGGCAATTCACGTTATAGGAGGTGTGCCATGACAGACATGGTGAGCCGCACCCTATCGGTGCACAAAGAGCACGAAGTGCTCCTCAAGCTTGAGACCGCGGGTCTCAACGACGAACTTGCCCAGAGAGTCATTGATTCGAAGGGCAACGATCTTGCCGCGAAAGTGGTGAGACTGATTGAAAACGGTGGCTTTGA
>JADFSL010000007.1 GCA_022560785.1 Patescibacteria group bacterium | reverse complement strand
TAAGTTAGTGGTTATTTAATTATACAACAGAACTCCCGGCTACAACCACCGTCTGACGTTTTTCTTATACTCCAAATAATCTTTACCAAATTTTTGCTCCAAGTATGTCTCCTCTCGGAGGATAACACCAAAATGCATTGTAACTAGAACAAACGGAAGAAAAATAAGCAACCACCACGTATTTACGGCCACGGTGATGCCAACGTAAATAATGGTGAACGCAAGATACATGGGGTTGCGAGAATATTTAAAAGGACCCGCAGTAACTATATTATGGGTTGACTCTCTTGGATCCGGCTCCTCACCAAACTTTTTAAATATATTCACTGAAGCTATCATCAAGAGGGTTCCAACAAAAGCAAGCACAAGTCCAAAAGGAACAATGATTGAATTGTCCGGCAACAGAGGAAAATGCCAGGAGAAGCGGAGTGCAATGCCCACAAAAAGCGGAATAAGATAAATTATCGGAGGCAAGAGAATCACGCCGGGATTATCTGTTTGCCTGATCCCTGATTCTTTATCTTTCATAATATCCAAACTATAGCAGAACTCCCGCTTTCAAAAAAGCAAAAACAAAAAAGCCGCCTTGCGACGGTTTTTCTGTTGTACCTGTTTCAACTGGCAAGCCAATCAAACCAGATACGCGGTCTATGATAAACACAGAGTTAATATTGTGCAACCCGGATGAAATCTCAAAATCGTTAATAACCTCTTTATAACCTATGGATAAATATTGAGATGCTTGCAAAATATAGCTTAAATGAGATATTACTTATCCACTACTTTCCTTTTTGTGGGTTACCAGAGCACACTGTAGGGTAAAGAACAATCCCACGAAGTCGCTATTTTCAGCATACCAACCTAAACCTGCCTTAATTAGTTGCTAATTAAGGCGGGTTTTTGCATTACATTAAGTTGTATGAGTATTTCCTTCCCTGCTCGATCAATTGGGGGCCAACATATCGAGAGCCTCCTTTACCTTCTTGATTATATCTTCAAGTTCCCAGTCCGATTTAGTAAGATAAGTAAACACGGAACCTTCCATAGCCTCTTCTATACTTGATACATCAGAAGAGTTAGTGAGTATAATAACCCTAATATCCCTTGTTTTTTCATAAGCACGTAGCTCTTTCAATACTTCAAGCCCCTTCATGCCGGGCATTTCAAGGTCGAGAAGGATAAGGTCTGGAATTTGCTCCCGCGCAGTCTTGAGTCCCACCTTCCCGTCTTCGGCTATGAGTATATCAAAATCTTCATCTTTGAGAGCCGCAGTCAGCAGTGTACACAGACTTTTATCGTCCTCTATAATAAGGATCTTCCTTTTTATATGTGAGTTATTACTCATTATGCCAGATTATATCATGTAGCTTTTTAGTATGCTATATGCCCTGCTCCTTGCGCCTTGGTTAAGAAATCCTTCGGCGGGCAAACGCCATACCACCTAAAAATGAAACAAGAGCAACAAAAATGGAGAGAACAGCCACAAATGAGTACGAAATACCTCGCACCGGAGGATCCCTCACCTCTATGTCAAATACAGCGTCCCTTATGATGTCCGGCTTATCAATTTTATTAAACAAAAATTCTATCCTATAGTGTCCCCCTTCATCAAAGCGAAAACGTGTCGTATATTTTCCAGGTGACACCACATCCGGCGTAAGCTCGGCTATATTTTGTTCACTGCCGTCAGTAAGCGCTTTTTGTATCACGACGCGGGCGATAAATAACTCGTTTGGAAAATTACCCTGCAAGTCTCGTAGGAAAAAATTCATTTCAACCGTTTCTCCCGAGAAAGGTGAACCTGGCTGCGGAACAAAAGCCACCGCGTGTGTTCCGGCATATACGCCAAAGCTCACATGCGCCGAGACAGTAGAAACAGTGAGTGTAAGTAGCAGCACAGAGAAAAATGTGCTAGTAAATAATATTGTGTATTTCATATATAGCTTCAGTATAAAAAATGAAAAAATGTTTTAACTTTCTCCGCTTTTATGTTTCATGTATCTCCTCGTCTTTTGCCGCAGAATCGGCTCTTTTAAGAGAAAAAGAAAAAGTTGTACCTTTTCCCTTCTCTGATTCGAACCAAATTTCTCCTGACATAAATTGGACCAGTTGCTTTACAATAAAGAGTCCAAGGCCGGTTCCTTCAGTATGTTGTGCCTCAGGAGATCTCCAGAATTTTTCAAAAATATGTTTTTTCTGGTCGGTACTTATACCGATACCCGTATCAATAACATGAAATACTATATTTTCATCTTTCACTTCAGCCGACACAACCACAGTACTGCCTCTTTGACTATATTTAGCAGCATTGGTCAGTAGATTCACAAATATCTCCTTCAACCGCAAAATATCTCCTCTTACAGGTGGGATATTTTCCGGAACCGTATTATCAATGGTAATCTGCAACTGATCTGCCTCGCTCTTAACTTCAATAACTGCATCTGCAATGGCTTCCGCTGCGGATATACTTTCGATCTTAAGCTTAAGCGTTCCGCCCTCAATGCGCGCAACATCTAGAATGTCCTTCACTAAAAAAAGCAGTCTCTCATTGCTCTTACGTAAAATGGTAAATAGATGTTTATCTTTGACAACCATTTCTGGGTTATTTGACTCCAATACGCTCAAACCCCATTTGATGGCATTCAGCGGAGTGCGGAGTTCATGTGCCGCAACAAAAACAAATTGGTCTTTCAATTTCAATAACTCCTTAGCCTTTTCAATTTCCCGCTCACTTGTTTCTTTCAACTCACGGGTTCTAGTATCAACCATAGCTGCAAGTCCAGATGCGTATTTTAAAAGTTCCCGTCTTTGCTTATTTACTGTACGGCTGGCGCGCCACACGATCAGCGACAGTACAGTAAACATTACAAGAAGCGAGAGTGCAACCCTTTGAGTAAAAAGAGTTTTAAGTTCATCGATCTGCTGCTCAATGAAGCCGACCCGCGAGAATGTTTGAACCACCCCGATCACTTCCGCAGAACTGCCAAAGGTAATAGGCGTGTACACTTCAAGACCTCTAATAAATGAGATTTCGTACTCATAACGCGGATCGTTTGCGTTAAATTCAGTTATCTCTGCTGTTGATTTAAGCTTAAGTGCTTGTTCAAGTTCCTCATTTAGTGGAAATTTTGCGCCGATAAGCCGCTTTTCATCTGAATATATGATAGTTCCGTCCGGACGATATATTTTAATTCTAAACAAACCTGGAACTTGGAGAAGGCTGGAAAATCGCTCAAACCGAGTAACATCCTCCTCGCCACTTACAGGTTGTGTAAAGTCTTCCGATGTTAGAATGTCAGCCGCCAACCGATTCGCAAAAACAACAGAATTAAGTTCCCGCTGGTCAAGAATAAACGTAGTGAGTGCCGGCGCAATGAGTGTGGATAGAAATATACCGAGTAGAATAAATACAACCGTACCAAGTAGTACAAATTGTAGAAATACATTTAAGCGTGGAATTTTCATATAGACCGGTACGTATTACTCTCTCGGTAAAACAGTAATGGTGCCGAGTGTTGGAGGATTTTCGGGCAAATGGTCGTGGTGTCCATAGGCACCCGGTATAGTAAAGGTATGTGAATAACTTTGTCTCTCAGATATACCGCCAAGCGCATCAAAGAGAGGGAGTGAACTGTGTGTCGGATGGGGATCGCTCCCCGGCCAGTGCAGTGTATTGTCAAGATTGATAAATGTTACCGTATCTCCCTCGTAGATGGTAAGACTTGCAGGCCGCCAGTCGGTAAAACTATAAATTTCAATAATATACTCCTTCGGTTCTCTTTTAGGTTTTGGTTCAGGTTCTGGCTCTGGTGTTGGTTCGGGTTCTGTCCCGACGCTATCAGCCTCCGTCCCGACCTCATCGCCTGTCCCGACAGCATCGTCGGAGGGCGTCGGAAGTTCGGGCTTTATAGCAGGCTCCTCTTCCTCCTTCGGTATGATCTCTTCCTCTGGAAACTCATTTTTATCTTCTGCGTCTACCCTGTCTTCTTCAGATGTTGTGGTAGCTACCGGTACTTTCCCCGTGCCTGATACGGAAGGCTCTTCTATAGTTTTTTCTGTAGTTTCTTTTTGGAATAGCTGAGAGATAAGTGGGACATTGTACGGCGTGTAGAAAACTATAAGAGCAATTCCTGCCGAGAGGACTACTATCATTGCTATGGCTGCCGCAAATATCTTTTTCATCGTGTGGTTAATTAACTACGATCAATTATAGTATTCGTTACTCGGTAACAATAATTTTTCCTGTTAGTGTAGGAAAAGTATGGTCATGATACCCAAACGCACCTGTTTCAATAAAAGTAAAAGCGAACTCATCCCCAATACTTAGTCCCCGACATGTATCAAATCCACTGTGCGAACATCCTCCCGTTGTTGGATGAAGACTGTGTGTCGGGTGAAGATCAGATGCTGGCCAAGAGAAGAGAAGGTCATCATTAACCCACAAAACGGTATCACCGGAAGCTATGGTAATGTTATTCGGACTAAAACCAAGAGTATCAATGTGTATGACGTGTACTCTCCCTTCAACTCCAAGTCTCATTTGAAGCAACATATTTTGTATAATATCTACGAGCTTGACTATTTCTGCTTTGATGCTTTCAATGATAGTTTGCATCGTCATAATTCGCGCTTCGGTACTCGTTGTCGTTTTTCCAGTACTCTCTGCTGTGCTTGCTGTTGTGGTCGCGGGAATATCCTCGGTCGATGTGGCTGTAGTCGTGGCGGTTGTAGTCGTAGCAGTTACTAAAACAGTTGGGGAGGTGGTTTTCGCTGAAATAAAAGCGGCAGGAGAATAGAGATTGTTCCAATCAAATACGAACAACCCATAGAAATAGGGAGTATCCTCTGCAAGTCCACTATCTATTAGACTTTCTGTACGTCCTCGAAATACGGTTTCTCCATCAAAGGGGTTCCCTGGTAAGGATTCGTCGTTGCGCACAATATGTACGCCAACAAAATTTTGACTGTCGGGATTTTTCCATCGAATCGTAATTTCATTATCCGTAACTTTCTCAATCGAAGGAGAAGTAACACGAGGTAGCGTTGGGACGTTCTCGTCTCCCGGTGGAATTGGTATTTCTTCCGTTGAAGCACTGGTTTCAAGTACTACCACTGTCGGAAGCGAGATGCCTCCACCCTTGTCAGTATGAAAAATTGAATAGTAGTACTTCGTATCTCGCTTTAATGATTCCTCTCGCTGATATAACGCCGTGCTCGTAGAGATAGCCGCCCCACCTGCCTCGTCGTCAGACAGGTCTTCTACATGCTTGGCAAAGCGATCCTCCCTCCGAACAATTGTAGTATAAAAATAATTTGCATCAGCAGACTTAAGCCACGAAAGCAGTGTTGTTGTTTCCCCCGCCTCTCCAAATGTTCCACTGGGACTCGAGGGGCGCGTAACATCCACTCTCGGAAGTGTTATGAATGAATACTCATCAGAGCGTATTTTCTCTCCAAGCGTCGCCCCGGTGACAGTACGAAAATAATACGTGGTACTGGAAACCAAGTCACGAAGAAGCACGTACTGCTGCGTAGAAAGATTAGGGTATGACGAGAGAGTTGTTGATGTATACATCTTGCTTGACGTTCCATATTCAATAAATGAAAAGTTTGGATTGTTGGTCTGCCAGACTACCACAGCACCTGTAGAGTATCCATCAACAAAAGGAATCGAGTGGAACAGAGAAAAAAAAGGAGAAACAGCCTCTCCAACTTCGCCTACTTTATCAACCGCTCGCACAATAATTCTATAATCATCTCCGTTTGGTAACTCCCTTGCTTTCCAACTGTAGGTTCCGGTTGCAGTAAGACCTTCTACGATAAGTTCCCTATTCCTAATATCAGAACCGGCAACGTAATAGATAGAGACAGGATTATCAATAAAACCAAGTGAACTCTGATTTAGCTCATCATTTTCATCTGTTGCGATGTACACAATAGAAACAACAGTTCCAAATACTTCTCCTTCTTTTGGAGAAGAAATGGTAACACTCGGGCGATGTGCTAAAGGACCACCACCGGCGACTGCTGCTGTCACATCGCCGTCTCCGTCACCCCCGCCGCAATCTGCGCTCACTTCAAAATTGGCATTGGAATCGTCCCAATCTAATGTTGAAGTGTGGTCATTGTCATGACCCTCGGCCCAAATACGGCCGGTTGTTGAAATATCACCACTAGAAGGAGTCCATTTGTATGTTGACTGAATCATTGGATGTTTAATTAATGACGCTCCTAGGTGTGTTGGTTGCATTCCATCAGTTTTGTAATAGAGCGCAACATGGTCACTGTCAAAACTCGCAGCGATCGTATATTTAACACCAACAGTCAGACACTCTCCTCCATTTGGCAATGTGACAGAAACGGTCGCTCCTAACGTAAGTTGCGGCCAGAAGAGAAAAACAGAAACAACCAAAAAAACAGGCGTAATCTGCAGTATCAAGCGTAAAGGCTCAAAGTATAATTTTGTAATAAAAAACGGCTTAATACCCCTATAATACATTATTACCGAAAGGCGTGAGTGTATGTTTCCCACACATATAGTTCCACAAAATATAGCTTAGAATATAATTTCTAAGCATATGTTATAGTGAGAAATAATTGCCGGATCGTCTAATGGTAGGACACATGCCTCTGGAGCATGGTATCTTGGTTCGAGTCCAAGTCCGGCAGCAATGAAATTTTAAGTAGCATTTGCTACTATAAAATTGCATTATTTGTTCTTGGACTCGAACTGGAAGGGGGTCGGGGAAACTCTAGTTTCCCCGTGTTGGAGAGCAGGCGAAGCTGTTGAGAACCGTGGGTTCTCAAAGCGCAGCGTAGCGAGCAGTGAGATTTCCAAGTCTGGCAGCCAGAACAGGTTAAATCTTGATGAACAACATTAGAGTTTTAATTTACCAGTTGATTGCAGCGTTTGACAAAATTTTTCAATATTGGTAGATTTATATTGAACATAGAATTCGAATTTGTCAGGAATAGGTCAATGACCGAACAACGAGGCGCGAATGGGCGCCTACAAGGAGATTATTGAGGGAGATCTTTAGAGACCTGATCCATCATAAGGGCCGTGGCGCAATGCACATGGCCCCTTTTATATTTCTTTCACTTTCTGCAGCGCTTTCTATGCTAAAATTAATACATTAGGATTTTATACAAAAACATTATGGCGAAAAGTAGAGACAAGCAAAGAAGAGAAAAGAAAAAACCAAAAAAAGTGAAAGTAACGGATATATAATAGTCCAAACGACATCGGTTTTATTCTTGTTTACTAACAATCTCACTAGGAAATTGAGAAGTGAACGGAGATCGATGGGATAATATATCCTTCCATTTTTTGTCTTTTGACCCTGGAGCAGTGTTGTGTGATGAACTACTCAAAATTTTTTGGGGAAACCATGATCCAATAACTCGAAATCAACAAAGATCAGATATTGTGGAGAGGTATCGGTCAATAATCTTCTACCAGACACCAAAACAAAAAGATGAACAATAATTCAAAGCGCTGGAAACTTTTACTTCAGATTACGTTTATTGGGGCAGTTATTGCACTTGCATTTTGGGCAGCGCAGTTTGCGCAAGAAAACACCGCAGTCCAAGCATTAATATCAAGCTATGGCTACCTAGCTATATTTTTAGTTTCTATAATAAGTGGATTTAATCTCGTTGTCCCCATTCCTGCGGTGTCATTTTTACCGCTTTTCCTTGAATCAGGTCTTAGTCTGTGGGTGCTACTTTTTACAATGACAGCTGGTGTCACACTTGCCGATATTATTGCATATCTTGTAGGAAAATCTGGAAGGCAAATTGCCATAATGGAGAATCACTCAAAACTTTTTGTAAAGATAGATACACTCCGTGCCAAATATCACAGTGCACCACTTTTTATACTGTTTGCTTTTGCTTCTATAGTACCACTACCCAACGAAATATTAGTTCTCCCTATGGGATTTATTGGGTATCGATTGCGGGAGATTATTCTGCCGGTGCTGCTTGGCAATGGAGTCTTTAATACAATCACAGCATTTGGCATCATTAGTTTGTTTCAGGTATTATAATAGAGTACAAAACCATTATGTCTTTTTTCGCACAGTTGAGAAATGCCAGTGATGCTGACAAATCCGCAGCGATCCAAAAACTCGTCGCTGACAGCACGCCAGACTATGATTTTTTTATAATGCTGGGGCTTGCCATTCTTATGGCAACATTCGGGCTTCTCATTAACTCTGTTGTAGTAGTTCTAGGAAGTATACTCATTGCGCCAATACTCTATCCAGTGCTGTCTGTTTCGCTCGGCATGGTAATGTCGGATAACACTCTCATCTCACACTCTGTTGTAACACTTCTTAAATCAGTGGCGATTGGTATCGGACTTTCCGCCGTGGCGACTCTTTTCTTCACTTCAAAGTATGACAGCGTTACGACGGAGATTCTAGCACGAGCAGAACCATCACTTTTGTACTTTGCAGTAGCAATTATTTCTGGTATCGCAATCTCGATTGCGCTTGTGCGCCCCCATCTCTCCGAGGCACTTCCCGGAGTCGCGGTGTCGGTCGCACTAATCCCTCCGCTTGCAGTTATTGGTATTGGAATTGCAAAACTAGACTGGGATATTATCAGTGGTTCCTCGGCACTCTTTTTAATGAATGTTATCGGTATTGTTTTTGCCGGTATGATTAGCTTCTCGCTTCTTAATCTCTATGTGAAGAGACCGGTCGCTATTACAGCAATCAAAAAAGAGGAAATACGGGCTAAAACAGAAGAAGAGAAAGCAGAAAAATTAGAAGGAAAGGATGAAGAAAAAGTTGAAAAACTGGAAGAAAAAGAAATCAAAAAAGCAAAAAAAGAAAGTACAGAGAAAAAAGAAAAGGAAGTCAAGAAAATTAAAGAAGAAAAAAGCACCGAGGAACAACTCAAGATATAAGTAAAAAGGGCGGTTTGTAGAAACCGCTCTTGAAAAAAAGCTGGGCAAGAGTCTGCTTACATAAAGCATAGGACTGATAAGCTAGACGTAAAAGCGATAACGCTCTTCGGATTACCGGTTGTTAGGAGGTCTAGAGGGGTTACACAACCAGCCGCCTAGACTCTACTTACCCAGCAAACCTATTTACTGCCCCAAGTGTAACACATTTTACTTGCAAGTATCAGGGAAGGTTTAAAAGTAAATCTCATCTACATATTACCAACAGTTTATTAACAATTTATCCACATAATTTGTTTTAGGTTACAATAGCCAAATGAATGACAAAAAATTACGAGAGCGAAAAAATCGTATTGCAAAAATAGTAAAACATCTTAAAAAATTATTTCCCAACACAGGTATAGCGCTTGCGTATGAAACCAATTGGGAACTTCTGGTGGCAGTAGTACTCTCAGCCCAGTGTACCGATAAACGAGTTAACGAAGTAACACAAAAATTGTTCAAAAAATACAAGACACTTAATGATTATATACGAGTTAGTGTGCAGGAGTTTGAACAGGATATAAGGTCAACAGGATTTTATCGAAATAAGGCAAAAAATATTCTTGCAGCGGCAAAAATGATAAAAAAAGAATTTGGTGGCACAATTCCAAAAACAATGGAAGAAATACTTACCATTCCTGGTGTTGCGCGAAAAACTGCCAATGTTGTTTTAGGAAATGCCTATGGTGTTATAGATGGAATAGCGGTAGATACTCATGTGAGGCGCTTCACAATAAAGTTTGACCTTTCGGACTACAAAGATCCCGTAAAAATTGAGCGGGATTTAATGAAATTGTTACCCAAAAGAGAATGGTTTAATTTTACTTATCGTATTATTGAATACGGAAGGAGTATCTGTAAGGCACATAAACATGATTGTAGGGAACACCCGCTCTCAAAGATTTATCCATCTGCGGCGGAGTGTTGGCCTAGAGCAAAATGAATAGGCAGTGATATGCTGTACATATGATAGACAGTAGCGATATATCTGCTTTAACAGGAAAGAAATGGTTCTATATTAGCGCATTTATTTTTCTTGGTATTTTAGTGCAGTTTTTAGTGCATGCGGTTATAGAAATAATATACACTGCGCTTCTTATAAAGAAGTATGAAATATTTGGATTTGGATTATCTTTTGATATATGGTTTGATATCCACGCTATTTTTTCAGTGGCACTTTTTACCGTTGGAATTATAATCGGTTTTCGACAAGGGGTATATTGGTGGAAGAGAATATATGGTCACTCAATACAAATTTAGTAAAAATAAAAATCCCGACACGCTTGCGTGCCGGGAGCGATTGAACTAATACACTAAACTTAATCAATTAATTCAATCTGATTATATTTGTGTTCCATAATGTTGCTTCTTGCATCCATTAGGGAAGATATCCCTGGAGCCGCATAAGCAACTAAAACAAATACCCACAAAATAAGAACTTTCCGAAACATTTTACTCACCTTAGCAATTAAGTTGATCCTTCTTCATTATAGCATAAACACACTATACTGTCAAGTATATCATTACACTCCTCTTGAGGTCCGATCTCCGAAAATACAAACGCCCCCAATACCCTTAGTTTAAAGGACATACACGCAAGTATATTTTTCCGAGGTTGGACCTCCGGAATTCTTGGGAGTTGGTGAATGGTTATGATATATGACAAGAAAAAGACGGGTAGGTTACGATTCCTGGATTTTTTCATGTGCTACAATTGGATTTATGGAATCTAAACGAAAGGTGGCTATTTTTGATATAGATGGCACTATTTTCCGCTCAAGTCTTCTTATAGAATTACTCAATGCACTTATAGAGGCCGAACTATTTCCCAAGGAAGCTCGAGCTCTGTATGAAAAAGAATATAACAAGTGGCTCAATAGAAAAGGAAGTTACGAAGATTATGTTGAAGCATTTGTTGCGGCATTCATGATACATCTCAAAGGTGTGTACTATGGTGATTTTGCAGATGCCGCCGAAAAAATGATAGCACTACACAAAGACCGTGTATATCGCTACACCAGTGATTTAATAAAAGATCTGAAAAAAAAGAATTATTATCTACTTGCGATCTCACAGTCTCCAAAGACAGCACTTGATGGTTTTTGTAAACACTTGGGATTCGATAAGGTCTATGGCAGGATTTATGAACTCGGACCAGAAGAGTGCTTTACAGGAGAGATTGTTGATTTACATCTAATTGCAAACAAGGCAAATATTGTTAAACGTGCTGTAGAGAAAGAAAAACTAACTCTCAAAGACTCGATAGGAGTTGGAGACACTGAAGGGGATATTTCATTTCTTGAAATGGTTGAAACACCGATTTGTTTTAATCCCAATGCTATGCTTTACAAACATTCCAAACGAATGAAATGGAAAGTAGTTATTGAGCGCAAAGATGTTATTTACGAGCTTTAATATATGAAAGAAGTAATTGTTATTAAGAAAGAAAAAATAAAAAATGGTTGGAAATTTTCAGTTCGTGTGGAAGAAAAAAAATATAGTGTTGAATTGACTGAAGATTATTGGAAACAACTGACAGGAACTAGTGCTACGCCTGAGAAATTGGTTGAGCAGTCGTTTTCTTTTCTGCTTATGCGTGAACCAAAGGAATCTATACTTCCTACTTTTAATCTCAAACAGATTCAGTCCTACTTTTCGGATTATGAAGAAAAAATTAAGTCTATGTATAAATAATTTAGTGGTAGTATCATTGTTATATGGAACATAAAAAAAATATAAAAAAGCTCTATCGAAGTCACGACAATAAAATATGTGCAGGCGTCATCGGAGGATTGGGGGAGTATTTTAGTATTGACCCTGTGCTTTTGCGTGTCGTTTGGGTGTTTATACTTATCTTCACCGGTATTGTCCCTGGTCTCATTGTGTATCTCATAACAATGTTTATAGTGCCACTCAAACCAAGTGCTCACTAGTATATAAAAAGTATCGTTTAAAAATATTGCGCGCTCACATTGTCGGGTGCGCAGTATTTTTAAAGATACTGATAAACGAGAAAAAATTACAAAAGGATAAAATCACAAAAGAAATAGGGGGGAAATTCTATAAAAGGACACAAGCAACTTATAAAACTTGCCACTGAAAGATTTATTATAGTACAAAATGATAACTACATGGTTGTATAAATATTAACTCACATCTACTTTGTATCCCGCAACATAAGTGAATAACGTAAGCCATAGAGAACAATGATTCCTAATATGAGAAATATATAACCGAGGTCAAAAAAGAGCAGAGTTACCGAAGCAACAATTGGCCCGATAATATATGATACCGGTCTGACAATTCTAAAGAGGCCAATAATATTGTTATCACCTCCGTCAACGTGCTTAAAAAAGTAACTCTCGGACATAATTTCAACAAGACTCGCACCAACTCGCATCATAAAAAGAATTACTGTCCAAGTAACGAAACTCGCTGTAGTAATAAAAGGTACCAAGACAGTGAAAAATGCCATAATTACAAATCCCGCAGAAAGAAGCTCTTTTTCGCCAAGCCATTTGTCAGCTATTCTCCCAGCCGGATATTCGAGAAGTGCAAAGGGAAGAAGCATAATTGCGAACATGAAACCTATTTCAGTCCACGAAAATCCAATATGTCCGTAAAGATACAGTGGCATATAAATAACCATCCAGGCAAAGAAGAAACGAAGCAAAAAATACGACATGAAAATACCGTGCAAGTCCGCATTGGCCCAAATGGTTCGCATATTTTCAATAATTTTAAGATTGTGGTAGACAGGATCTTTAAATGATCTAAACTTTGAAATAATAAACATAAATGGTATTAGAAGTGTCATTGAAATTAAGTATATTTTCCAGTAATCACCGTCTGTTAAAATAATTCCCGCCAATAGCGGTGCAATAATGAGTGCTGTATTAGATATCGTTAAAAAAGTGCCGCGTACACTACCTGTGGTACCCTCTTTTTTTGTATAACTCTCAAGAAAAATATCAAGATTGTACAGAATCAAAGGGTGGAAAGCAATGTAGGCGATAAAAAGCGCAACAAGAATAGCAGGGCTTTTAATTGTTGCAAGTCCAAGGAAAATAAATATTTCAATGGTGGAGATGGCAACCAGTATGCGATAGTTTCCAAATAATCGCAAAGCTTGCACTATAAAAATCAATGCCCCTATTCCTATGATGGAACCAATGATCCAAACGGTTCCGATGAATTGTTCTTCTATAAAACTGTTAAGAAAGCTAGAGTTTATGTATACAACCAAAAACAAGTGAAATGAAATAATAAAGTTTGCTAGATATAACAAACCTAAAGCTTCACTGCCTTCGAGTCTTCTCATGACGCTTCTCATATTTCCTATAATACTATGTTGTGGCGCTAAACTCCGAATACAACAGGGATAACAATAGGGTGTTTATTTGTCTTTTGAAAAAGAAACATACCAACTACGTCGGTCATGTTGTTTTTGACGTAGTCAAAGTTTATCGGGTGAGCTCCTCGTATAGAGTCCTCAACGGATTTCTTTACCAATAGGCGTGTTTCTTGCAGAAGATGCTGCGATTCACGCAGATACACAAAACCACGCGATATAATATCAGGAGATTTTCTGAGTTTGCCGGTTTTAAGGTCTATGACTACAAAAACCACAAAGATCCCGTCTTGCGAAAGCATTTTTCTATCACGAATGACCACTTCTTGAAGATCACCCATTGAAAAGCCATCAACCATTCTAGTGCCCATTGGCGCACGCTCTTTAAGGTGTACAATTTTGTTACCGTTATCTCTGATTTCAATAATAGAACCGTTGTCGGGGATAACGATATTTTCTTTTGACATGCCGAGTGATTGAGCAAGCTCAGCATGAACTCTGAGCATGTAGTGGTATCCATGAATCGGTATAAAGAACTTTGATCCGATTTGTTTATGTATCCATGCAGTTTCATCACGGTTAGCGTGTCCACTTGAATGTACGTCACTGACCTGATAATGAATGATTTTTGCACCCTGCCGCGAGAGATTATCTTTAAGTTTCTGTACAGCTCGTTCATTTCCAGGAATGATAGAGGAAGAAAGAAGAACTGTATCACCGTTTTGTATTTTAAGCTTCTTGTGTGCTTTGGTTGCAGTTCTCATTAGTACGGCAAACTCATCACCCTGAGCACCGGTTGCAAGCACAAGAATTCTGTTAGGGGGATAGTTTTCCATTTCATTAATTCCAATCAAGGTTCCTTGTCTTGGTTTGAGAATTCCGAGATGTTTTACGATTTCAACGTTGGTTACCATACTTCTCCCTTCAACTACTACCTTTCGTTTGTATTTCTCCGCTATTTCAATAATTTTTACGATTCGCTCAAGCTGGGAAGCAAATGTACCCACAATAAGCCGCCCCGGGGTATTTTTTATTATCTCCTCTATATTTTCATATACGGTGCTCTCAGGAATAGAAAAACCGGGCCGTTCAACATTTGTGGAATCAGCCAATAAAAGAAGGACATTCTCTTTTTCAAATTTCTTGAATTCCTCCTCCTCTTTTTTTATTGGCACACCGTCAACATGGTCCAATTTGAGGTCACCGGTGTGCACAATATTTCCAAACGGTGTTTCAATAATTACTCCCATTGAGTCGGGGATAGTATGTGTAACGGAGAAAAATTTAATTTTGAAATGATCTCCAATCTTAATCGTGTCATTCTTTTCAACTTCGTGAATAGTGAGTTTTGGCACATGAGGGAATTCCTCCTGGCGCTTTTTAATCATCACGGTCGTTAGGCGACGCGAATAGATAGGGGGGTTGCCGATTTTCTCCATAATATAAGGAATACCACCAATGTGGTCGAGGTGACCGTGCGTTATAACCAACGCTCGTATTTTTTCTTTACGGTCTTCGAGATATTTGGCATTGGGTAATATATAGTCAATTCCTGGTGTATCCTCTTCTTTGAATTTAAATCCACAGTCAACAATGATGATATCGTTTTTGTATTCGAAGAGCGTCATGTTTCTACCAATTTCCTCAACACCACCGAGGGGAATAATACGAATACTTTCGCCGAGTGGGGGAATGATATCCTCTTTCTTATTATTGTTTGAAGTAACTTCAGTGAAGCGTTTTTGTTTTTGCGTTTTTCTGTGACTGATTCTTTTTCGGTGTGCTCCAGCCTTTCTCCCAGTTGTTTTTCTTTTGAATGGAGCTGTAGTATTTTTGCCATGAGTCGTTTCCTCTCCAGGTCGTCTCCAGTTTTTATTATCTTTTGTAATCATGATAGATTTTGTTAATTATTTTGAATGTTAGTGAAAAATGATTTTACTAAATCATCACCCTGTTAAATCCCGCGAAGCGGGAGCGACGAAGTCACATTTAACAGGGTTGAATAAAATGTAGTCGCTGTGCTCTTAATTTTATTCAAAGAAATGCCAGACTTTATCTGTTTCAATGTACCACTTGTGGATATTTAAAAATCGCTCAGCTGCCACGGTTATTGATTCTAATTCAATACCTTGTATTGTTGGAGATACAATATAAATAAAATCCGGTGAATACAAAAAGACCGCTGGTACATCTGCCATAATTTCTTCTTCAAATGCCTCATATGTTGCCACACGCGCTTTTTTGTCAGATGATACTCGAACATTTTCGAGAAGATCATCTACAGTTATATTTGCGTAAAGTGCAATATTAAGTCCCGGGTCATTGCGCTGAGATGAATGCCAAAAGGCAAATAAGTCGAGTTCACGACCAACTATTTCTCCAAACAAAAGAGCATCGTACTTGCGTGGGCGGATGACATTCTGGTTTAAATCCCCAGTCTCAAATATCTTTACCGTGACGCGTGCTCCCATCTTCTCCCATTCTTTTGCAACTATTTCGGCCGCTGCTTTAAGTTCAGGCACGTTAGAGGTTGCCAGTGAAAATTCAAGTCGCTGGGTCTCTTTTTTTCTGATTTTTTCATAGATTTGTTCAGCCTCGTTATATTCCCATCCAGCATCTTCAAGTATTGCTATCGCTTTTTCTGTTTTGGTTAATGTGGTACTACTTGTATTTTCTACGACGGATTGCGTGTTTTTACGCACAATGACTCCAGGTGGCAGCGGGCTGTCAATAACAGTTCCGTATCCGCTGAGTATTTCTCTGACAATGCTTGTTTTATCAAGACCTATATTGAGTGCGATACGCACCTCTTTGTTTACAAATACTGGAGCCTGGTTTTGATTGAAAAATACCGCAAAAATTCTTGGGAGTGAGGAGAGCACAACATATGCACCTTCTTCTTTAAGCCTACCTACTTTATCAGGAGCAATGCTGTTTATATTACCAATCTTACTGTTTCTGTATCCGTTTATGAGATCATCTTCGTTTTGGTAGAATATCACTTCTACGTTTGAAATGTATGGTTTGCCGAGCGCATACTCATTGAATGAGGAGAGTTTGTATTGTTTAGGAACTCCAGAGGTGCTTTTATCAACCGATTCAAGTTTGTATGGACCAGAACCGATTGGTTCAGTGTTGAATGTACTAAATGGAAACTGATCAAGCTCAATATCTTTCCAGATGTGTCTTGGCAATATGCCAAGTGTTGTATTTTGCAAGAATGGTGCATATGGTTGTTTGAGATAAAAATTTATTTCACGTTCAGATATTTTTTCCGCTGTTATTCCATCCCAACTTGCACGCTTAACACTCTTGAGTGTTGGGTCCTGTGCCATTTGAATAGTAAAGAGTACATCGTCTGCGCTTATCGGTGTGCCATCATGAAATACTATGTCATCACGTAGTGTGAAACTATAGACAAGTCCGTCCTCTGAAATATTGTAGCTCTTTGCTAAATCAGGAATAATGCCCCCGGTAGGGTCTATTTTCATGAGTCCAGAATACAGAAGCGAAGCCATATCGCGGTCTGCGTCGGAGATTGCAAGAAGCGGGTTGATAAATCGTGGGGAACCAACAATTCCTTCTGATATTGAGCCACCATAAGCGGGCACTTCAGTAATTAAGAATTTATTTACCTGAAACATAAGCGTTGCTGTACTTCCAACAAGAAGTGCAGCAAACATCCAAAACAATACCTTCTCTGCAGGAGAGAACGAGTGCACAAGTGCTTCCAACTCCTGACATTTAGGAATAGAGAACACACCTGATTGTAATGATTTTCTATCGCTTTCTTCTTTCACAAATTGTGTAGAACTGCTATTTGATAATGTATAGCAGTACCATTTATTATTTCTAGAGTGAGATGTTATTAGTTATGCACCTATGCTTTTATATGATGAGGGCGACAAATGCAGTGAGTGCAAAAAGTACCGCAAGCACTATCGTAGCATTGAATAAGATTTTTTCAGCGCCCCTACGTGTATGAAAACCAGCGCTAAAATTATCACCCCCAAACGCTCCACCGAGACCTGACCCAGTTTGTTGAAGGAGCACTGCTCCTATAAGGAGGACTGCAAGGACGATCTGAATATGTGGCAGTATCGCAGAAATTGCTTCCATTTAAAGGCCAGTATAGCAGGGTAGAAAAATAGTGCAAGATACAAAAAAGAGCAATACAAGACAAAAAAAGGGTTAAATCTGAAAAAATATAGGACGATAATTTATTGATTGACAAGGACATTCATGCTCACTATAATACACACTCAATAATCGAACATAATCAGAGTTATGAAAAAAGTACTAAAAAAGCAGCAAAAGAAAGCAGACAAGATACAAATAAAGCCTCTTGGGGACAGGGTTCTAATTAAGCCTCTTTCGCAAGGGGATCGAGGGATTACACTACCGTCAGGTATTATCATTCCTGAGACAGTAGATCAGGAAAAGACTGATCGAGGAACCGTTATCGCAGTTGGGGAAGGTAAACGAAATAACAGTGGCGAACTTATACAAATCAATGTAACAAAGGGTGACATTGTATTGTTTCAGTGGGGTGACAAAGTAGAGATTGATGGGGAAGAGTATTACATAGTAGGTGAAAGCGGTGTATTAGCGATAATTTCATAACAAAATCTATCATGGCAAAAATTATTATTTCAGAACAAAAGGCTCGCGAGACGCTTAAAAAAGGAATGGACGTTGTTGCAGGAGCAGTTCAGGTTACTCTTGGTCCTCGTGGAAGAAATGTGGTGTTTGACAAGGGTTACGGAGCGCCGACAATCACAAACGATGGAGTTACAATAGCAAAAGAGATTACGCTCAAAGACAAATTTCAGAATATGGGAGCTGAAATTATAAAAGAAGTTGCAAACAAAACCAACGATGCGGCAGGAGATGGCACTACGACTGCAACTGTTCTTGCACATTCTATGGTTACTGAGGGCATGGGAAGCATTCCGAAAGGGTTTAACTCGATGCTCGTGCGTCGCGGTATAGAAGACGCAACTGCTGATGCAGTAACTGAACTCAAAAAGATGGCGAAGCCCATAAAGGGGGATGCGATACAACAAGTTGCTTCAATTTCCTCTGAATCTGAAGAAATTGGCAACATCATAGCTGACACAATAAACAAAGTCGGTAAAGACGGAGTACTCACAGTAGAAGAATCTCAGACATTTGGTATTGATTCAGATGTGGTCGAAGGTCTTGAATTTGATAAAGGTTTTGTGTCACCATACATGATTACTGACTCTGAGCGTATGGAGGCGGAGTATAAAGACGCACTTATACTCATCACTGACAAGAAAATTTCATCGGTGCAGGAAATTTTGCCGCTTCTAGAAAAACTTGCACAGTCAGGAAAAAAAGAATTGGTGATTATAGCCGACGATGTTGAAGGTGAGGCGTTGGCGACGTTTGTGGTGAACAAACTTCGCGGCTCATTTAGTATTTTGGCAGTTAAAGCGCCAGGGTACGGTGATAGAAAAAAAGAACAGCTTGGAGACATTGCAACTGTTGTTGGCGGGCAGGTAGTTTCCGAGGATGTCGGTGTAAAACTTGAAAATGTGGAACTCTCTATGCTAGGCAGTGCTGGAAGAGTTGTTGCAACCAAAGACAAAACGACAATCATTGGCGGAAAAGGTAAAAAGAACACAATCAAGGATCGAGCCGCAGCACTTCAGAAACAAGCTGAACTTTCAGACTCAAAATTTGATCGTGAAAAGCTCGAAGAACGAATAGCAGGACTGTTAGGTGGCGTTGCAGTTATTCATGTTGGTGCTGCAACCGAAACAGAAATAAAGTATTTAAAACATAAAATTGAAGATGCAGTGAATGCAACCAAAGCGGCAATTGAAGAAGGGGTAGTGCACGGCGGCGGAGCCGCATTTGCAAAAGTTGCCGAGATATTGCGAAGCAAACACGAACAATTACAAGACACCAAGGGAATGACCGAGCGCGCAGTAGGATATAGTATTGTGATTTCAGCACTTTCTGCACCACTTAATAGAATCCTAGTTAATGCAGGAATTACAAAAGAGAAAATTGCTTCTATTATCAACAGCGTCGCAACCGATACAGTAATTGAGAAAGGAGCTGGAGAGCCGATGAAGTCAGAAAACCTTGGCTATAATGCATTTACCAATTCATGGGTTCCGGACATGTTCAAAGAGGGAATTATTGACCCGTTGAAAGTCACAAGAACTGCGCTTCAAAATGCGGCCTCTGCTGCAGCAATGTTTTTGACAACCGAAGTGGCAATTGCCGATGAGCCAGAAGAGGAAAAGTCGGCAGCGCCGAGTATGGGAGGTGGAATGCCAGACATGGGAGGAATGTATTAAATTTTAAAATTTTTTTATTGCAAAATCCATCTGCTTTCCGGTAGATGGATTTTGTGTTTTAAGCATGATACAATTGCAAATAATTTAAAAAAACTATGACTATCTTATACATTATTCTTGCCGGCAGTGTATTGTGGGTGATTTATGCCTACAACCGTTTTGTGACATTGGTCAATCGCGCAAAAGAAGCATGGGCAGATATCGATGTGCAACTTAAGCGTCGCTATAATTTAATTCCAAACTTAATTAATACCGTCAAAGGTTACGCAAAGCACGAAAAAGGAACATTTGAAAAGGTAACAGAAATGCGTGTGAAAGCAATGCAGGCAGGTGGCATTGAAGAAAAAGGAAAAGCGGAAAACATGCTCACAAGTGCACTCAAATCTCTGTTTGCAGTCGCTGAAAACTATCCTGACCTCA
>JADFSL010000006.1 GCA_022560785.1 Patescibacteria group bacterium | reverse complement strand
AATGCGTTCTAGAGGAGAGACGGTTGTCGCGAGGGCTGATACGGAAGTTAACGATCTTGATATTAATAAAGCAATTGAAGAAAGTGAGAGAAAAATTGAACAAAAACTGCTCAACAGAAAAATAATTCACGCAATTCCACTTTTACATAAAATAGATGGGCAAAAAGTACTCGGAAAACTCCAGGGCATGAAGGGGGTGAAGATTGAAGTTGAAACACTTTTTGTCACCTGCCTTGAACAACATTTGAGAGATCAAATAACGGCAATTGAGAGCGTCGGCGTAGAAGTTGATGATGTTATGGTGTCTCCACTTGCTGGAAGTTTTGTTACTCTCTCAAAAACTCAAAAGATAGCCGGATGCGTGCTTGCAAACATCGGTTCAGAAACTGTCTCGGTTGTTGTTTTTGAAAATAACATCCCCATTTCTTTTAAAGTCTTCCCTATCGGCTCAACTGATATTACCAATGACATTGCTCTCGGTCTTAAAATTTCTCTTGAAGAGGCTGAGCAAATTAAACTTGGAGCAATTACCAACGCTGACTACCCAAGGAAAAAACTTGAGGAGATAGTTGTTGCTCGCCTCTCTGACATTTTTGAACTTATAGAATCACACTTAAAAAATATTGGTAAGAACAGAATGCTCCCAGCCGGAATTATTCTAACTGGTGGTGGATCAGGTATTGCCACCATAGAAGATTTAGCTCGAGCATCACTCAAACTTCCATCTAAAATTGCAACGTTGCAAGTTGGCGAAATGCCACATGGACAAGGGCAAGGCTTTATAAAAGACGCATCGTGGGCAGTTGCATATGGGTTGTGCATCTGGGGACTCACCACTGAAGAAGAATCGTTGGGGATTACTTTTGCAAAGCGAACTGGTGGAAGTATACTCTCTTGGATGAAGCAATTTCTGCCCTAAAACTCATCTGCTTTGCAGACGAGTTCGGACAAACGTATCCACACAAAATGCAGATATGTTTTGGCTTTATTTTTCGCAATAAAACTTAAAAATGTCAAAGGTTCCATTTTTTAAATGGTCTGTTATTATGGTGAAACTAATAAACAGCGATAGTCATGCAGCAAATAAAACCAGAGGTTGAATCGTTCGCTCGAATACGTGTCGTTGGATGTGGAGGTTCCGGAGGCAATGCCGTCGATCATATGATTAATTCTCGAGTGCGGGGGGTTGAGTTCATCGTCATCAACACCGATTCGCAAGATTTGCATCACTCATTGGCAAAGAAAAAAATTCATATTGGCAAAAATCTTACACGTGGACTCGGTACTGGAATGAGTCCGGAAGTCGGAAAACGAGCGGCTGAAGAAACAAAAGAAGAAATACTCGGAGCGGTGAAAGGAGCTGATATGGTGTTTATCACTTGTGGACTGGGTGGAGGCACTGGTACCGGAGCAAGTCCCATAGTGGCAAAAACAGCTCGAGAACTTGGAGCGCTGACCGTAGCTATAGTCACCAAACCATTCTCCTTTGAGGGGCAACAGCGGATGCGAATCGCAGAACAGGGTTTGGAGGAGCTTAAAAAAGAAGTTGACGCATTGGTGATAATCCCAAATGACCGACTGATGTCAATTATCGATAAAGACACAACCGCAAAGAGTGCGTTTGCTATGTGTGATAGTATCTTGCGTCGGGCGGTTGAGGGAATCTCAGACCTCATCACTATCCCCGGAACTATTAATGTAGACTTCGCTGACATACGAACTGTTATGGAAAATGCTGGTTCTGCACTTATGGGGGTTGGTATTGGCAGTGGTGACCGACGTGCAATAGACGCCGCCAAAGCGGCAATCTCTTCACCATTACTTGAAATATCTATCAGCGGTGCAAAAGGTGTGCTCTTTTCCATATCAGGTGGTGATGATCTAGGGATGCTTGAAATTCAAGAAGCAGCAAAACTTATCACACAATCGATTGACCCTAATGCCAAAGTTATTTTCGGCACAACAAATGATGACCGATTAAAGAAAGGTGAAGTAAAAATAACCGTCATAGCGACTGGTTTCCCTGATATTTCATCACAAAGAGGAACTTCCCTATTCCAGGCTCCAGGAAAGTTTTCGGAATCTCAACAGGAAGAGGAGCCAGAAAAGCAAGAGAAAAAAACTATTTTCAATACCCCACCTATTCCCTCTATGAGTATGCAAAAAAAAGAACCAACGACTTCCCCTCCACCACCAGAAAAAAATCGGGAGACTCCACAGGAAGAGGATGACTCTGATGATTGGGGTGCTGTACCAGCATTTCTGCGACGCTCAAAACTCAAGTAAATTAAGGAGCTATAAGCGACTATAATTTACTAGGCCCTATTAAATACAATTTGAAATAGATTTAGAGTGTTGTTTGTAACAACAGCTTTGAATATCTATCATGTTAATGTATTGTATTACATATATTTTCAAATTGTATATTTTTATTTTCTCTAGAAAATAAAAATATATTTAATAGGGTAATGATTTTTATATTCGTTATCACTCATCAAAAATCTATCATGAACTACGACTTAGTAATTATTGGAGGCGGGCCGGCTGGAGTTGGTGCGGGTGTGTACGCTTCACGAAAACATCTTAAAACAGTTTTGATAACCAACGAGTGGGGCGGGCAAAGTACTGTTTCTGATGATATACAAAACTGGATTGGTACCATTTCTCTTTCTGGTGCAGAGCTTGCAACGAAACTTAAAGAACACCTCAGCGCCTACGCTGAAGACATTGTAACCATCGTTGAGGGAGAGTGTGTGGAGAGGGTGGAGAAGGTTGATGGTGGATTTAAAGTAAAAACCAACAAAGGTAATGAGTTTAATTCCAAGACTGTTTTTATCGGCTCCGGTGCTCACCGCAAAAAGCTTGAGGTACCGGGAGCGGCCGAATTTGACCAGAAAGGACTCACCTACTGTGCATCGTGTGATGGTCTCCTGTTTAAGGATATGGATGTTGTTGTAATAGGCGGTGGCAATGCCGGTTTTGAAACGGCAGCGCAGCTCCTTGCCTACACCAAGAGTGTTACTCTGCTGAATCGTGGACCTGAATTTAAGGCTGATCCAGTAACAGTTAAAAAAGTGCTTGAAAATCCAAAAATGAAAGCGATTTTAAATGCCGTGACGTTGGAAATTAAAGGTGACAAGTTTGTTACCGGTCTTACGTACAAAGACAAGGATTCGGAAGAAAAACATGAACTTGTTGCTAAAGGTATCTTTGTTGAAATTGGACTCGTACCAACAACAGGATTTGTAAAAGACTTGGTGAAATTAGACGACTACGGTCGTATTGAAATTGACCCGAGAAACCAAAAGACATCAGTTGAAGGTGTATGGGCGGCTGGTGACTCAACCAACGAGCTCTATCACCAAAACAACATCGCCGCAGGCGATGCTGTCAAGGCACTAGAAGATATTTATAATCACCTGCGCGCGCGGTAAAAAATATCTTATTCAACAAGAGAGATGGTACTGCCCTCTTTGGCTTTTTGCGAAAGCTTAATCGCGGCATCATCTCCTTTCTTTGCCGAAGAAATGTCTTTGTGGTCAAGTTGCATGGAGGCAACCGTGTCTTCATATTCTTCATCTCCTCTTTTTACCTTCACTTTATCCCCCACCTTAAGCGCACCCTTAAGATTCACTACTGCAACACCAATCTTGTCATACCAATGAGTAACTTTCCCAATTTCTTTTCCCATAGTATTGAAAATATAAATAGCAATGCTGGTAACTACACCCCCATTCGACCGTATGGAGGCGTATCACTTATTTAAATCAACTGTACATCAAGCGAAATAATGGTCAAGCTAGACCAAATCGGTGGAGGCGATGCTGTCAAGGCACTAGAAGATATTTATAATCACCTCAAAGCGCGGTAACCATTGTTTTATTAAATCCCCCCAACGGCTCAACGCGTTGAGCCGTTGGGGAAACTTTAAATTGTGACCCGCTAGGGGTCTTGGAAACCCACGGTTTTCCAACGCTCGCTTTGCTCACTGCCTTCCTCCGCGGGAAACCAAACAGGTTCCCCGACCCCTTCCTTCCCCACGGGGTGAGAAAGTGTTGGACACTTTCGCAAGAGGTTGCCAGATATTTTTTGAGTTTATCGAAAAAAATATCGACAACCTGAACAGCTTCTGTAAGAAGTCGAACACAGTTCGATTCCCTTGCGCGTAGCGCATAACAACAAAGAGGTGCCTACTGTGCTGTACCTCTTTGTTGTTAGGTGGTGACCCCACGGGGAATCGAACCCCGATTTTAAGCTTGAAAAGCTCACGTCCTAACCATTAGACGATGGGGCCGCTTAAATACGAAAAAATTATAGCATTTTTTTGCGTAAATGCTAGTATAAAGCGCAAATGGAGGCGTGCCAGAGTGGTTTAATGGGATGGTTTCGAAAACCATTGTGCCGGAAACGGTACCGGAGGTTCGAATCCTCCCGCCTCCGCAATGATTTGCAAGGATGGATTGGAACCATCCGAGCAAATTATCATTTCGTGAGTAAGGGAGGATTCGAAAAGCTTTTGAGATAGATTATGAGTGTAACGAAATAATATATCCAAAAGGTGTACTGCTCCTGTAAGGAGAGAAATTCCTCCCGCCTCCGCACCAATAAGTTACAAAGAAAAAGGTTTGTGGCATTCTTGCAAAAGAAAATAAATAATGGTATTTCTAAGACAGAACGAGATACTGTGGAGATGACCCGTGCAACTATTGTGCAACACTAGAATGGGATATACTGTCGCTACTCTTGAAAACAACGAAATAGGCAAAATGCTTATTTACGTTGATGACGCTTTAAAGAAAAATGCTAATCTTAAAGAAAAAGCATTTGACTTTCTTCATAAAGATGACGAAACAGAAAAATCCTATTTATTTTTTCAATCGAGGCATCAAGAGCTGCTAATTAGAGTTCTTACGCTTATAATGCATACTCATGGAATAGAGAAAAACTTTGCAGCGGAAGAGAAAATGCGAATAAGCATAGAAGTGCTAAAGAAAGGTTTTGGTAGAGATAGGAAGCTACACTAACCCTTTCATTATAAACACCCAGAAAATCGGGTGTTTTTTGTTGAAGGTTTGGAGGTAGTATTTGTGTAAGTGTTGTTATTTGTTGCTTAAATTCTCAAGAATTTAAGCAACAAATACTGTAATTGAATGCTATTATACATTCACTAATTTAAAATTTTTAGCATATGAAAAAACGATGTGAGTGGCCCCTAGTCGGAGGCGGGCAGACAGGAGGTAGTGATTTGATGCTCAAGTATCACGATACCGAGTGGGGTGTGCCACAGCATAATGACAAAATATTGTTTGAGTTTCTCCTCTTGGATTCATTTCAAGCCGGATTGAGCTGGTCTACTATTTTAAATAAGCGACAAAATTTTAAAAAAGCATTTGATAACTTTAGTGTAAAGAAAATTGCAAAATACGATAAGAAAAAACTCGCCCAGCTAATGGGTGACGCAGGTATAATCCGTAACCGACTTAAAATAGAAGGAGCTGTCAAAAACGCAAAAGCATTTCTTCAAATTCAAAAAGAGTTCGAGAGTTTCAATAAATATGTCTGGCAATTTGTCGGCGGCAAGCCAAAGAAAAACAAATGGAAAACGATGCGACAAATCCCTGCCATATCCAAAGAGGCCGAAACATTAAACAAAAATCTCAAAGCCCGCGGTTTTACATTTGTTGGACCAACTATCATTTACGCATTTATGCAAGGAGCCGGTCTTGTAAATGATCACACGATTTATTGCTTTCGTTACAATCAAGTATCGAAATTGAAGTGATGAAAAATCCCCTACTTTTGTTACAATGGCATCATTCGGGCGGTTAGCCCTGACGCTCCTGTGGAGGTCGGAGTCCCGACAGAATCGTCGAGACTCAGAATGCGCGATTAGCTCAGTGGTAGAGCGCTTCGTTGACATCGAAGAGGTCAGAAGTTCGATCCTTCTATTGCGCACACCGTAAATACATTCTTTCTATCGCCCACAAAATGAATTTCAATTGAAACCACGAGTAATTATGCCAACGGCATAATAAACGAGGCGAGACGTGGTAGTATGGCTATCTATTCCGTATAGGGATGGTAACAATAATATAAATGAGGATACTCAGTATAGAGACAAGCTGTGACGAAACTGCTGTAAGTATGGTGGAAGCATCAGGTAATACAGAAAATATTAAATTTAAAGTATTAGGAGATACCATCCTCTCGCAAATTGATATGCACCGAGAGTTCGGTGGTGTATTCCCCACCGTTGCAAAACGCGAACATGCAAGACATTTGATTCCTTCAATTGAAAAAGTATTAAAAGAATCAAATGTAGTATCAGGAATTAAGTATAAGGAATTAGGGAAAGAAAAAAAGACAAAAATAGAAGAGATATTAAAAAGGGAGCCGGAATTACTGGCACGCTTCAAAGACTTTATAGAGAGTATTGAAAATCCGAATTTGGACGCAATTGTTGTTACCTCTGGGCCAGGACTTGAGCCAGCGCTTTGGATTGGCATTAATGTCGCCCAAGCACTCTCTTTGGCGTGGAAAGTCCAGATTGTGCCAGTAAACCACATGGAAGGACATATTATATCTTCCCTTTTAGAAAATGAGACCATAAAACAGATGTCATTCCCCGCCTTGGCGCTTTTGATTTCTGGTGGGCACACTGAGCTTGTATTAATAAAAGACTGGCTTTCATACGAAGTTATTGGGCGCACAAGAGATGATGCTGTTGGTGAAGCATTTGATAAAGTCGCACGAATGCTTGGGCTATCCTACCCAGGCGGTCCTGAGATTTCAAAACTTGCCCATCAGGCACGAGTACACAACAAACAGCTGAAAGAAAGACTTCCTCGTCCTATGCTTGATTCAGATACCTATGATTTTTCATTTTCCGGACTCAAGACCGCAGTACTCTATATGGTAAAAAATATTTCAAACATTAATGAAGAAACGAGACAAAAAATTGCACGAGAATTTGAAGATGCCGTTACCGAAGTGCTAATCTCAAAAACTATGCGAGCTGTAGAAGAGTACAATATAAAAACTCTCATAATCGGTGGTGGTGTTTCGGCAAATACAGAAATAAGACGAATATTTGAAGAGGAAACACATAGACTTAAAAATATAGAGCTTTTGCTACCTGACAAAAATCTTTCAACCGACAATGCGATAATGATTGCAGCCGCCGGCTATCTACACCTACTGCTTGAAAAAGACAAAGCCTCCGCTACTGAAATTAAAGCAGATGGAAATCTCTCCCTATAAAGAGACGTTGAAAGAGCCCTGTATTCTGCTATCATTTCAGCTATGGATGAGAAATTTCTCAAACCTTACAACCCTAAAAAAACTGAGGATAATATATACAAACGCTGGGAAGACAGCGGTTTTTTCAATCCCGATGTCTGTGTTGAAAAAGGAATCACAGATAAAGATGCAGAATCATTTTCAATAGTACTTCCTCCACCAAATGTGACCGGTACGCTCCATATGGGCCACGCAGCGATGCTCGCAATTGAGGACATCGTGATCCGCTATAACCGTATGTGTGGCAAAAAAACGCTCTGGCTCCCAGGTACCGACTCAGCTGCAATCGCAACACAATCAAAAGTAGAAGGTATTATATATAAAAAGGAGAAAAAAAATCGCCACGATATTGGGCGCGAGGAACTCTTAAAACGCATTGATGTATTTGCCAAGGAAAGTAAGGCCACAATTATTAATCAGACTAAAAAAATGGGCTCATCTCTTGATTGGAGCCGAGAAGCTTTCACACTTGATGAAGTTCGTTATCGGGCAGTTATGGAAGCGTTTGTGCGTATGTACAACGATGACTTAATCTATCGAGGCAGTCGTATCGTCAACTGGGATCCAAAAATGCAGACAACGGTTTCCGATGATGAAATTGAACATAAGGAGACTGTAGATGAATTTTACTTTCTCAAGTATGGTCCATTTACTATTGGAACAGCACGACCCGAGACAAAATTTGGTGATAAATATGTAGTGATGCATCCGGATGATGAGCGATATAAGAAATATAAACACGGAGAAACTTTTGATCTCGAGTGGATAAATGGCCCTATCACCGCAACCATCATTAAAGACAGTGCGACAGATATGGAAATTGGTACTGGTGTGATGACCATTACCCCCTGGCATTCAAATATAGACTTTGAGATTGCAGAAAGACATAATCTCGACAAAGAGCAAATTATTGATGAGCGTGGCCTACTTCTCTCTATCGCTGGAGAATTTGAGGGACAACATATCAAGAAGGTGCGTCCTCTTATTGTAGAAAAACTCCGTGAGAAAGGACTTGTTGAAAAAATTGATAAGAACTATACCCACAACATCGCAGTAAACAGTCGCGGTGGTGGCATTATTGAACCGCAAATTAAAGAGCAGTGGTTTGTTGGCGTTGAGAGAGAATTTACACTCAAGCATTCAGAGATTGATGGAATCACGTCCGGATCGAAAACAACACTCAAGAAAATCATGCGCACAGTGGTAAAAAACAAACAGATACATATCATTCCTGATAATTTTGAAAAAGTATACTACCACTGGATTGATAATCTTCATGATTGGTGCATCAGTCGTCAAATCTGGTACGGTCATCGTATTCCTGTCTGGTATAGAGCAGATGAAGTTTACTGCGGTATAACAGCACCTGAAGGTGACGAATGGCAACAAGACCCTGATACGCTCGATACATGGTTTTCATCCGGTCTGTGGACGTTCTCGACACTCGGTTGGCCCGAAGATTCAGAAGACTTAAAAACGTATCATCCGACAAGTGTGCTTGAAACTGGGTATGACATCCTTTTTTTCTGGGTGGCACGAATGATTTTAATGAGCGGATACCATCTCGGCACCATTCCATTTAAAACAATATACCTGCACGGACTCGTGCGAGACCAGCAAGGGCGAAAGATGAGCAAGTCGATCGGTAATGTGATTGACCCACTCGATATGATTGAAAAATATGGCGCTGACGCCACTCGTCTTTCACTCATCATCGGAGCGGTGCCGGGAAACGATGTAAAACTTTCTGAGAACAAAGTTCGCGGATACAAACACTTTGCAAATAAAATTTGGAATGTCGCCAGATTTGTCCTTACCAATACCCATGGTGCAGATCTTTCTTCAAAACCACAACTTGAAAAAGAAGATGAGGTACTCATTGAGAGCGCGCACAAACTAGCAGCTGAAATAACACAAGATATTGAAAATTACCGCTTTTATCTCGCTGCTGAAAAAACATATCACTACCTCTGGCATACTTTTGCTGATATTATTCTAGAAGAGAGTAAATCAATACTCTCTGGAAATAACGAAAAGAAGAAACACTCAAAACAATATGCACTCTATACAATACTGACTATCAACCTTAAATTACTTCATCCTTTTATGCCATTTGTCACAGAAGAAATATGGTCACATCTGCCGAAAAAGGAAACCGAGATGTTACTCGTTGCTAAGTGGCCAGAAAATGGCAGCATTTCATGATACCAGAGCATGTCCTTTTCTATGCTCTGGTAGGTGGAATTTTACCAGCTCTGTTGTGGTTGTGGTTTTGGCTTAAAGAAGACAGCCGGTGCCCAGAACCGAGAGGGCTCATCATACTCTCGTTCATAGCTGGAATGATAGTGGTTCCTTTAGTATTTCCCCTTCAAAAACTTGTGGCAGCGCATTTTGTAGGTACTACAGTAATTGTATTGTGGTCTACAGTAGAGGAAGTGCTCAAGTTTCTCGCCGCGTATCTGCTCGTACTACGACGGAAAGACATGGACGAGCCGGTAGACGCTATCATTTATATGATTACAGTCGCTCTTGGTTTTGCCGCCTTTGAAAATACCTTATTTCTCATAAATCCGCTTGGAGATGGTAATATTATTGAGTCGGTTCTTACCGGAAATCTCCGCTTTATTGGTGCTATGGTGCTCCACACGCTTGCCTCTGCTGTTATTGGAGTTGCAATCGCGCTTTCCTTTTACAAAAGTGCTTTGGCTAAAAGAATATACATTTTTTTTGGAATTATCCTCGCCATAGTATTGCATACATTGTTTAATTTTTTTATAATACAAAGCAATGGAGAGAAGCTACTTGAAGTGTTCATATTTGTTTGGCTCGGCATTGTTGTTCTCATCCTATTTTTTGAAAAGATAAAACGAATGAAAAACCCTCGCAATTTATTTATAAAAAAACGATAATCATGGCGCAAGGAAAACGATCTTTTTTGGAACGACTCACCGGTTCGGTGACTTTGGACGATTACAACGACAACGATATATTTGATGAGCGACCCCTTAAAAATCATGAGGTGGACAACGAAGAAAATAGTTGGTTGGAGGAAGAAAGTAATGAAGGACAGCTTACTGTTGATGTGTTCCAAAATACCGATGAAATTATTATAAAAGCACTTGTCGCCGGTGTGCGTCCTGATCAGTTGGATATCTCCATTACCCGCGACATGGTTACCATAAGGGGTAAGCGAGAGGAATCAAAAGAAGTAGCAGAGGATAATTATTTTTATAAAGAATTGTATTGGGGATCTTTTTCGCGGACTATTCTTTTACCGCAGGAAATTGATGTTGAAGCATCAGAAGCCACGGTAAAGCATGGCCTACTCTCTATTAGACTTCCTAAAATAGACAAAGAGCGGCAAACAAAACTTAAAGTCAGAGGAGGATAACAAAACTCCCCGAGGTCCGACCTCGTGGAGTTTTGTTTTAAAGTGTTAAACTTCCACTTCGTTCGATGTTCAGGGCCAGTCTCGGCGTCAGCTCACTATGTTCGGTGCTCAGGCCCGGTCTCGAACCGGGGACCCCTTGTTCTTCAGACAAGTGCTCTACCAACTGAGCTACCTGAGCATGTTATTTAGTTTGGAGTTGTACCTGTTTTTACACCAAGTTTTTCAAAAAATGAAGAAATGGCTTCAAATATTCTTCCTCCCACACTCTGCAGTGCATCTACATCTTCTTTTACCCCCACGTATACCTCATTGAGCTCTGCAAAATAAGGCTGTAGGAAAGTATAGTATAAGAACACAGGAGCACCAATAATAATCGCAACGTACACAATTCGCAAGATGCTACTGATAACAGCTCCGCGATGCAGTTTTTTCAGCAACTTATTGTTTTCTCTGTTAACTTCTATATTTTCCTGAAGCAATCTTCGTGTTTCATTATCAATGGGCATAGTGAAAGTATAACAAAGTGGATGAAAAAATGAAGAATAAAATCTCCCAGAGTTTGCTAGGATATTTTACATAGGTGCCCCCACTAGGAATCGAACCTAGATCTGATCCTTAGGAGGGATCCGTTCTATCCATTGAACTACAGGGGCTTGTTTTATATTCTACTATACCATTGAATCCCGACGAGCTTTTCTGTCGGCACCCCGACCTTGCGTCGGGGTTACTGGGGTTTGTGGCACTTTATATCATATAACATCATTAAGCAAAACAAAATGTCCAATTAATTGGACATTTTGTTGTAGTGAATTTCTTTTTTTATATACCGAGAGCAGTTGAGAGCTTGTCTTTGTCAAAGCCGATAAGCATTTCGTCATCAATATATATTACTGGCACTCCCATTTGGCCGCTCTTTTCTATCATTTCTTTTCTCTTATCATCATCGGTAGAAACATCGTAATCTGTATACTCAATGTTCTTCTCCTTAAAAAACTCCTTTGCCGTATGGCAAAAATGACATGTCGGCGTACTGTAAATAACTACTTTCTTCATATTCTGGTACTAATTTAGTTATAACTTTTAAATTATATCATATTATGTGCGAGTAGCGGGAATCGAACCCGCGCCACCTGCTTGGGAAGCAGATATTCTGCCACTAAACTATACTCGCAAAATTTTACGGGGTAAAGAAGCTGTCATTCTGCCATTTGCTCTCCTAAGTTTTTGTAGAACAAAAACTTAGGAGAGCAAGCTAATCCCGCGTGAAAATATCTAGAACTTTACCTAAAAAGCCGCGGGTTTTGTTTCTGTTTTCCGTTTCAGTGGTATCAACCGGATTGGTAATTATAATAATTCTCTCTCCCTCTCTTCCAACCTCAAATTTGCTTCGTATCTCCTCTTCAATGCCGCGGTTGCTGTTGAGACGATCAATCTCGGCTCGCAATACCGCTTCGCGTCCGGAAAGTTCATCAAATTCCATCTCTTGTAGCTCTTTTGCTACTCTGGTACTCTTCTCCTTTTGATAGACGCTCAGTACGGTACTCGCAAGAAACAGCACTATGATAAACAGCACCGCTAACGTCAGCTTTGAATATAATATCTGTTTTAATTTTCTTTTTTCGCGAAATTCAAGCACGATATTAGCTTTTAGCTTACCAGACGGTTGGCTTACCAATGTGCACTATAGTATACTAAACTTAAGCAGTTAAATCATTTTCATATAAAAACCAACATATGCTATTTGATAAAAAAACAAAAAAAGTAGTTAAGCGTATTTGGATTGCGCTCGGTATACTCATAATCGTCAGTATGACATTGCTGTATACTCCTCTCTTTTAGCTCCCTTTGATAGCTTATTTGATTACTCCGGCCGCATCATTTTAAGAAAAACATCCTGCGGAATATTTACCACTCCACGCGCTTTCATTTTCTTTTTCCCTTTCTTCTGTTTTTCCCATAATTTTCGCTTTCGAGTAATATCACCCCCATAAAGATGTCCTGTGACATCTTTTTTAAGTGCTGAAAGTGTTTTCGAAGAAACAATCCGTCCCATAACCTTTGCTTGAATTTTTGTTGTAAAAAGTTGTCGTGGAAGAGCACCGTGAAGCTTTGTAACAAGCTGTTTTGATTCCTCCTCGATTCTTCTTCTAGCAATTACTTTTGAAAATGCTGGTACAACCTCGTCAGCAATAAGCATATCAAGCCGAACGACATCTGCCTTTCGCATGTCTTGTAGTGTGTATGAAAGTGATGCAAAGCCCGATGAAATATTTTTAAGCTTATCAAAAAAATTTCGCATCAACTCCCTAAGTGGCATCTTAGCTGAAATCATAATCCGACCATCTCCAAATACTTCAGAATCCCCCACTTCCCCTTCGTGCTCATAAAAGAGCTGCATGATAGAGCTGAGATACGACGACGGAGAAATAATACGCGCTAAAACCCACGGCTCCCGTACCTCTTCGACTGTGTTGTGATCTGGGAAACGAACCGGTGTGTAAATCGTTTCTTTTGTGCCATTTTTGTGTACCACTTCATATGTGATGCTCGGTGTTGTTACCACAAGCTCAAGATTAAATTCTCTTCGCAGACGCTCCGATACAATTTCAAGGTGAAGCATTCCCAAAAAACCACACCGAAATCCCCGACCCAAAGAACCAGACATTTCTTCTTCAAACGAAAGTGCTGCGTCTGAAAGACGCAATCGTTCTAGTGCTTGGCGAAGCAGTGGAAAATCATCCTGGCTTTCTGGATACAGTGCCGCCCATACAACAGGATGAGGCTGTGAATACCCAGAAAGCGCTGGGACAGAGCTGTTTTCCTTCCGTAGCGTATCCCCGACTGATGCGATATCGGGCTTTTTAATTCCGGTTACAATATAGCCAATTTCCCCTGCGGCAAGTTGTTTCTGAGGTGTCTCGTCTGGTGAAAAAATCCCTACCTCAAGCGCCGTAAATGACTCTCTGGCGGCAGAAAACATCATCCGCTCCCCAGTCTTCACAACACCGTCAAAAATCCGAATATAGACGATTATGCCTCGATGGTTTGAATATTGAAAATCAAAGACTAATGCTCGAAAATTCGAATTATCAGAAAGTTCGCTTTTGGGTGGTGGAATGCGTTCAATAATTGAAGCGAGTAGTGTTTCAACTCCCTCTCCTGTTTTTCCCGACGTTTCCAGTATATCCTCCGGAGAACACCCTAAAAGAGCAGATACTTCGTTTTTAACGACACTGACTCGTGCCTGTGGTGAATCTGTCTTACTAACAACAGGGATGATAGTGAGACCAAGCTCACGTGCCATAGTAAGGACCGATAGTGTTTGGGCCTGTACACCCTGTGTGCTGTCAACAAGAAGGATAGAGCCATCAACTGCTTTGAGTGCTCGGGACACTTCATACGAAAAATCTATGTGGCCCGGTGTATCAATGAGATTAAGTATATATTCCGTGCCATCTTTTTTATATCGCATAACCACAGGCTGCATTTTAATCGTAATGCCACGTTCTCGCTCAAGTTCCATGCTGTCGAGCATCTGTTCCTTCATTTTTCTCTTTGGTACGGTTTCGGTGATTTCAAGCATTCGGTCAGCCAACGTACTTTTCCCATGGTCGATATGAGCAATAATGCTAAAATTTCTAATATATTTTTGGTCCATTGCCCTATATTAGAGCTCAGTTTGCTCTGACGCAACTGCTCGTGTTTTCCAGAATTTATGGTGTAGTGACTTCCACACTTCGGAGAGTTCTTTACTTTTCGTAAGTTTAAGTAGAATTACCGCCGCAATTATTCCAGCCATTCCCGACAGAGCACCCTGCAAGAAAATTCCCCAGAACGTATTGATGTCAAAGACATTGTCGAGTATTTCAAGAAACTGGTACGCCACAAAACCAAGAACAATCGCAGCCGAGAGACTTTGAAAAAATACAGTTGATAGCGAAAATGAAAATGATTTGAAGTCTTTTTGAAATGCAATCCAAAATACAATTGCGTTTATGATAACAGCAAGAGAGTAGCCCAAAGGAAGCATTAAGATTTCAGTGCCTGCCAAATCTTCCACCCGCAGAAGTGATTCAAAGAAAAATCTCCATCCTTCAAACGTTGCAAACAATTTTATAAACAAATACGAAAATGCAACAATGAGTATCGACGAAATAACATTTATGATAAGTGGTTTTTTAGTATTACCGGAAGCATAGTAACCTCTTATAAATAAAAGATTGAGACCTTGCGCAGTCAATGAAATTGCAAACAGAGCAAGTACCGCGGCAGTAAGTCTAGTGTCCGCCCAGTCAAATGCACCCGAGCCTAAAACAACTCGCACAATCTGCGCGCGAAGCACAACAAACAATGCTATCGCCGGAGTAGACCAAAACAAAATGTGTCGCGCCGCAACTAACATCTGTTCTAAAAATTGCTTTTGCTCCCCGTTTGAAAAAAGCCTCGCTAGTGTTGGAAATGCCGCTACTGAGTAACTTACCGCTATTATTGAAAGTGGTACCGCCTGGAGATTAAATGAAAGGTTAAATACTGTTATAGATCCAACTGCCATTAGTGATGCAAATGATATGAGGAACAAAAGCGCGATCTGATTTGCCGAGAGCGCAAGAGTCCTTGGCAATGAAAGAAAAACAACTTTTTTTACTTCAGAGAGATTTATGGAAAACGAAAATCTTGGAACAAAGCCAGTTTTTATAATAAACGGTAGTTGGATTACCAAATGAAGCAGAGCTCCGAGTACTACACCATAACCAAGTCCTGGAATTCCAAACAAAGGATACAGGAAAAGTATTCCCCCAATAATTCCGAGATTGTACAGAAGCGGACTAAGTGCATAGAGTATAAACCTCTGCCGTGTCTGAGTGATGCTTCCAAAGAGACTCGATATACCAAGCAGTATCGGCTGAAGAAGTAATATACGAGTCAGTATTACCAAATCACTATAGAGTGGTGAGTCAACCAGTCCTGGAAATATTACCCCAAGCAACTGCGGGGTAAACAAAAACATTACCGCACTGATAAACAGAATGATGAGTGCAAAAGCGGAAAAAATAGTGCTTATAAATTTCCTTTCCTCATCTTCAGAAATAGCTGATTTCTCAGCAAGAAACGGAATAAGCACATAGATTGAGACAAGTGATGCTACAGACACAAAAATCACATCCGGTATACGAAATGCGGCGTAGTACACATCAAGTACACTTCCTGCACCAAATGAGCTCGCAAGAAGACGATCGCGTATCAGCGCAAGCACTTGTGAAAAAAGCGCAAACAAACCCAAAAGATACGCGGCTTCATGCACTCCGCGTATCTCTCTGTGTATCAGATTTAAAATCCGCTCAACCATTCCATTGTAGTAGTGTTTTTATTCGGCTATAGGAGGTCCTACTCTGTCCCTAACGCTACTGGTAAATGGCGATCCTGAAAATGGATTTAGTCCATTTTCCAGATTGGAGAGTATCGATTTAACCTCCTCGTTATCGAGATTGAGTTCCTCTATTGCTTTGAATTGCTCTATAGCGTCGTCGTTTCTCCCCACTCTGTAATAACTTAGACCAAGAAAGTATCGGGCATTAGAGTATACAGCATTAAGTCCTATTGCTTGCTCCAGTGCGATAATTGCGGCATTGTTTTGTCCTACATTGTATCTCAGTAGTCCTAACTGGAAAAATATTACAGGATTATTTGACTCAAGTAGTGCTGCTGATTCCACTGAACGTATCGCTGCGTTTATATTACCCTCCTGTATTTCAATTTGAGAAAGTAGGAAAATAGCTGAGGTATAGTTTGGCTTCATTTCAAGCGATTTAACAATGTATTCACGTGCCTCCGCATTATCTGCATTACTTGCAGAAAGCTGAGCAAGGGCTAGATATAACTCAGGACTTTTGGGATGCAATTCAAGTGCTTTTTCATACGAACGTTTTGAACTTTCGTACGCTCCCTCTAAACCAAGTGGGACCACTGATTGATATACTCGACCGAGCGTAAACCAGTTAAGATAATTGTCCTGGTTTATTCTGGTTGAAGTTTGCGCAGCATCAACTGCACTAGCAAGAGTAATTTGAAACTGTGCCCTCTGTTCTTCGGTTGGTGCAGTATTGTTTGCAATGATAGCACTGAGTCGCACCAGACTGGAGTCAGCTGCAAACCGGTAATAGAGATCATTGTCATGAAGTGCTATTGCACGAGCAATCCCATCTTCAGCACTTGTTATATTTCCATCTATATTATATGCCACTATTCCTTTTTGGAAGAAATAAAATGACACATACCGATTTCCTACTACATAGAGTGACACAACACTCAAAAGTAAAATGACGGTAAGAACAAGAATCGCAACAAATCCCAATCGCGCATTGTCGGCAAACAAAATTTCCTTTTCCGTAAATCCGCCAGGGATGTTACGCAGAGTTGCTATATACACCCCAGTAAATACAAACGCCAGCATAAGCAACGCTGCATTTGGAATGTATAGAATGGAAAGCAGCCACAAATACACACTTCCCAAAAAAGAAGAGAGCATTATATAGTAGGTAAATTTATGTTCAACTTTCAAGAGTATGAGATTTCTAACCCCACTGTATAGAAGTAGAACAAAGAATGCTATCCAAGCAATTCCACCGACAATACCTGTTGTAATAAACGAGGTCGGAACAAAACCAATTCCTGAATTGAAATCTATGTTCCAAAAAACAGTGTCGTTTATATCTCGCTGTTTAAATTGTGTCCATTGCTGCACAAATGTATTGGGACCAGAGCCAAAGAATAGATTTTCCTTGTAGGTTTCTTTACCAATATCTATTGTGCTCTCCCATGACGGCCGTGCTTCTATGAAGGTAATATTGAGTGTTGATGAAATATAGTTACCAATAAGCCCTCCACCTATTACAAATGAAAAAGAGATAATAAGGACCGCAAGAGGAACCATAGGAATTTTTCTTTTAGCTGGTTGCCTTTGTGATAGTTTTATTTCACTCTTTTTTGTTTCCGTGTCCTCTGAATGTCCTTTGAGTAGGCTGTGAACAAAGAAACCGAGGGCAAACAGAGCTACCACCAACCATACAGGAAAAAAGTTAACAATTGCTAGAAATAGTAGTGAAATGAAGAGTACTCCATACAGTAGTATCTTGTGACGATTTTCAAATGCAATCATTTGGATAGCTGTAAATGACAATATGGTAGTCAAACCAAAGAAAATAGCCATATCATTCCATTTTCCAAGCAGATTTGAGGTTGAATTGAGAAACAATCCAAATGAAAGGAAGTCTGTACCAAATATAAATCGCAGTATCTGGAATGCTGCAAGAATTGCAAATGATGCAAAAACAGCACCGTATAAATAGAGAGACTGTTTATTTGTTTTAAACAGCAGTGGAATAAGAGTCATGAGAACCACCATCGCCAATATAAAAGCAAATGTATCTGTTTCAAATCCCTGTCCAATAAAAGACGTTGCCATATGTTTCGAAAATAGCGCCGAAATAAGATATGCAGCTGGAAGAGCCCATGCAGCAAAAATAATTAGATTATTGGGCAGAGATATTTTTCCATCTCTCATTTGAGATATCACAAACAAGAAAAACGTCAAAAGTACTCCGAGGAAAATAAGTAGTGTTTTAGTTCCCTGGAACGGTACCGAAAGTGATGGAATAAAAAATATAGGAAGGAGAAATACCATTACCACAACAACATAAGAAGCTATGTTCTCTAAAAATGAGATCCCTTCGGTTAACTCTTTCTTTATATAATCCATTTTTGCTGAATATTATCTTGATAAGTAAGAGTATTATAGCAATGTCTCTATGTAAGTAAAATAGCTATGTGGATAGCGCTCAAAATGACAAAACCCCGCCCAAAAGCGAGGTTTTATCATACATTCATCTTGTATCTATAAGCCGAATTCTGTATTTGCCGATTGGCGAACGATAGTTATTTATCTGGGACTGGTGTCACCACCAGACTCTAGCGGCACTCCCAACGCACCTCGCTCTCGCTCGGTGCGAGTATCTGGGTTTGGTATCAGTATAAGAAAACAAAATTATCTCCTGATACATATACTTTTTCCTGATACTGCATCGAACGACAGTGAGATGCGCTGAACACGGCCTTGCACACAGGTAAGGATTTTGCCGTTTCATTCCAAATGTTACCACAAGGATTCATCCGCCAGTCGGCGGATGCTGTCTTTATTTCTAAAGACAGCGTCACTGCTCGCACCTCTATGTTTGCACACGACGGGTGTTACCTCCTAAATCATTGTTTACACAACGATCGGACCCGATTTCTGCAAAGCAGAAATATGGGCGCTACCCTGCTCCAAACACACCTCGCTTTCGCTCGGTGCGAGTATCTGGGTTTGGTATCAGTATAAGGAAACAAAATTATTTCCTGATACATATACTTTTTCCTGATACTGCATCGAACGACAGTGAGATGCACTTGGGTGTGTTCGGACTTTCCTCATCTCGTCACTTTTAGGTGACAGACGCAACTATCCAATACAAGACTGGCAAAAGTATAGCACAAAATTCAAATTTAGCAAATCAAAAACTCCAAGAGTGTACTTGAAGTTTTATGCAAAGCCCAACTTAGGATTTTCTAAATGATTTCGCACGTATCTCCCGCACACGCAAGTTCTCTTTTCATCTCTGTTTCATCGTGCAATTCGTAGGTCACCAGTTTTGAGTAATCAACATTTTCAAATCGCTTCACCATTTCTTCATATTGCTCCTTGGTTATTTCTTCATACGGTGCAAGTTTATACACATGATTAGTTCTCGGCAAGAATGACAGCCCTCCGATTATATCCCAGTTTTCATACAACCAATTCGCGACGGCCACCCACTCATTGTCTCCAATGTAAATTGTAGCTGATGGATTATGTTCTGTGTAGTGAACTTTGAGCTTCTTCCAGTATTCAAGTTGTTCGAGTGCTGACATATCGTCTTTAAATTTCGAACTCTTTGGAGATTGCACTGGAAATTCAACAACATATGTTGTGGCATTGTCTTGACCTTGACCAACTTCTGGGTGATACGGCACACCTTGGTCTTTGAGCATTTTAAAAAGTGAATCAGTTGCAGAGATGCGTACGCGTCTAATGTAGTATGGAGCGAAGCGCGGATGGAGCCCTGAAGAGCAGTTAACGGTCTGCGAAAGATTGCCAGATGGCTTTACACATGTAATACATGTTGATGCATTGATGTTAAAACGCTTTGCATATTGTTTGTTGATTCGCGCAGCTTCTTTTTTGAGTTTTTCAAGTACCTGTGGCTCCCGAACAACGGAGTTGTCCCACTGCCCTGTGATTGAAACCCCTAAAAGTGCTTCTGCTTCACAATTCTGTTTCCATCCTTTGGAAAGATAGCCGAAATTAGTTAACGACGCTTGATATGTGCCTAAAATTGTTGCAATTCGCACTTTTTTCATCAAAGTCTTTTCAGTATCATGTGACCGCGCAACAACTTCGGAGAGATTGCAAAATTGCTTTGATTGAAGGATTATTTCTCCGCATGGATTAACACCTGGATTACCAATTGGAGAACCGTAAGCAAGTGTTCCTTCGTATTTATTTTTCAAGAGTTTTACACGCCTTTCAGGAAGAGTCTTTTCGAGTCCTCCTCTATTGAAAATGCCCCGCTCGCCGGTTTTGCCTTTCATGAGTGCAACCCACTCATCCATAAATTCCTCATTAGTTGGTTTCTGTTCGTACACTGCCGAGTTGTTAGCAACACTTCGCTGTGGATCAGTGTAATAAAATTGTCCGTCTTTCGCATGTCTGATTTCCTGATCATCAAGGTCTGAGAGTGAGATCATAGCAGTACGGCGAACACCACCTGCAACAACCACCTCGCCAATTTTACAAATCAAATCGTGAGCATTTATGTTTGTAAGTCGCCTTCCCTGCCGTGCCAATACTTTTGTACGCACAAAACCGAGCAATGTTTCCAATGGTTCATAACCGGAACTTCTTCCTCCCATCGTTCTCAGCCGTGCTCCGTCGGGACGCAACTGTGAGTAATCAAATGTAACATCTTTCCCGGCAAACCATGTTTTTATTCCAAATGTGAGTGCATCACACCATCCCTCTTTGGTGTCAGCTACAACAAACGTCGGTAACATTTCTCCTGTTTGTTTTTTAATTTGTGGAAGTGCTTGTACATTTTGGCTTTCAGCTGACCACCCGACACCACCGCCTGACATCGAGATGTACATAATTTCTGCAAAATCTTCTAATTTGGACGGTGCAATAAATGAACAGTTGTACGCAACAACATTACACCGTCGGGCTGGGTCTCCTGCAAACTGTAACAGTCGCATTGATGGCATCGCTTCGTGATTGAGTATTGCTTGTCGCACTTCGATGTATTCTTTTTTCGTTAACTTATTTTTTAAATTTTCTTTCATAAAATCCATGTACCGATCAACTGTTTCGATCCATGTTTCTCTTCTCCCTTCATTTTCAATCCACCTAGAGTACGTTCTTAAATATACAAACTCTCCGAGCGGGTTGTTTTTAAAATACTTAGCACTTTTTTCCGAGAGCTGTTTTATTTTCTCCGGAACAACAATACCAAGCTCACGCATCTTTGCGCGTCTGTCACGATACAAGATAAAACACTTTGCAGTTGCTACGTAGTCGCTTAAAATGAGCTGTCGCTCTACTTCATCTTGTGCGCCTTCCACTGTGGGCAGAAAATTCCTGTACTTTTTGGCAATTCTTACCATATCTCCCACTACTTTATGCGCGACAAGTTCTGCTTCCTTTCGTGAACCCTCCTTTCCCACAATCATCGCCTTTTGAATCGCATTTGATATCTTTTCAAAATCAAAATCAACAATTTCACCGTTCCTTTTGTTAATTTTAGGAACAAACTCCACATAACTGTTAGATATGCTCGAGGTTTTCTTGGGAGTATCAACCTTTTCCTTTATTTCTACATCGGCTTGGGTCTTCTTTGATGTTTTGTCGGTTTTGAGCATAGTGCACAAATGTTTAGTAATAAAAATGATGATAGCGCATTGCGCTAGCACCACACTTACCCTATTCTACCTAAAAATAGCCACATTCTCTTGTGGACAACGAATCAAATAATAAAAAAAAGTTCATGTAAATCATGTGCTGAAATTGTACTGAAATTACAACGCAATTTTGGACACATTTTCAAAAATGTACTTCATCTCCAATTTTTATATTATGTTTTTCTGTAAAACCCGAAGAGACTTCTAAAACAAATTTTGTCTCTCCGTTTGGATAGAAAATTTCTGGATACGAATCGGGTTGCACATCTTTTTTTACATCAATCACATAAAAAGGTTCAGATTGCTCTATCAAAGTACCCTCTTCCGAAATGTTACTTCCTATCCAAATAATATCAATTGGAAAAAGCATGTCCTTCATCCATATTCCATGGAAATCTATCTCGTCAAAAACAAAAAGCATCCCATGGTCGGGTAAAAGTGATTCTCGACCGGAGAGTCCAACTCTGCGTGAGAAAAACGTGTCTACTATGTCCACCACAACTGTACTACCACTTATATTGACCGTAGACAACTGACCATTACCCTGCTCGAGAGACATAGAGGTCTCATTATTAGAATATGACAACACCAAAAACAAAATAATGAGTATTCCGAGTGTTGCTGATGTGAATTTTATCATTTTTAACTATTTTGGTTTATTAAAATGAAGGTTTTTGTGCATGCTTAATCAACGTTTATCTTTTCAATGTATTTTTCCAATTCAGGAATACTAAAGTAGCCAATTTCCTTTAGGTGCTTTTTATAATTTTCCTTAAAAACCGCCTTGAATATTCTTATTAGCTCATATGGATTTGTAAGTAATTTCTTGTGTATTTTGTCTTCTAATTCACTTCTAGTCATTTTATGTAAGTCGTCAACATCTTTTTTTATATCTATGTCTACTTCTGGTAATTTGTCTATAATACACCCATGTATTATCTTCATGAAAAAGTCGACACCTTTTTTAGCTTCTTTGGAAAAAGTTTCTTCACGTAAAATGATGCTGTAGTTATTAACAAAGAATAAAACTGTGTGCTTAATTTCCTTAAGAGTAACATCTGGCTTAATCATACTAAAAGAAGGTTTGTGTTTTGAATTAACGCCTACATATAAACAAGATTGTTTAATCCTTTCAAGGTCTTCATGTGTTCTGTTTTGCAATCCAAAATTAGTGAAAATTTTTTGCTTAACAGAATGTTTATAATACACACTTGAGCGATTATTTATTATTTCATCAATTTCTCCTAACTCTCTTGCAATGGGCAAAATAATCAACTTAGATAATTCCTCTTGTGCAATAATAGAGAGGAAATATGCTTCATTGTAAGAATATTTAGTTGAATACAAAGCTACTGCTGAAATAAGTTTTTGAGTCGCATTTTGAAAAATTGTAATTACAAAAAGTTCATAATCAGTAAGTTTATCTTTTTTATTTGGTGTAACATTTATCATAAATATTTCTGACTTCTGTTCTTTACAGCCTGCACAAAATACCTCGTGCTAGCCTCTAAAATGCGGAGATAGCGGGATTTGACCACCCATCACTAACCATTTTACTCGGTTCCTCGCAAAATGCTAAGTGTGTTTGGTCTGGACTCAAAACAAAGTCTCCCAGACTTTGTTTTTCCGTCTTTCAAATCCTTCCGCACAAACCAAACAAAAAAGCTGACAGGAGGTCAGCGTTTTTGTTTGGTGCGGAGGAGACAGGATTTGAACCTGCGAGGGCTTGCGCCCCACACGCTTTCCAAGCGTGCGCCTTAAACCGCTCAGCCACTCCTCCAATTATCTTGTTATAGCACAAAAAATGGTCTCAAAAAATAAAAGCGACCCGCTATTGCGAATCGCTTCTTTTTATTGTGTTTCCACCTTTCGAAATTTGTTCTTCGAACGCCTCAGGGACAATGGCCC